>JAYUWY010000508.1:0-4889 GCA_043753285.1 Gemmatimonas sp.
GCAGCCAAATGCTGTTGCAAACGCTCCGGACTGCCGGGCGTTCCCTGCGACATGTTCCACTTGTCCAATGATTGTCCCAGCGCCGCGGCACTCGGGCGCCGCGGCGGTTCCTTCTCAATCGCACCAGAAATAATTCCGCGAATCCCGGTATCGACGAGCGGCAGCAACGAGCGGATATCCGGCGTCGGCGAGATCACAACTTCTTCGATTGCCGCCAGCGTTTCGTTCTCGGTGAATAGTGTCTTGAGCGCAAACAGTTCAAACAAGACGACGCCCATCGAGAAAATGTCGGCGCGCGTGTCCACGCGTTTGCCAAGGAGCTGCTCTGGAGCCATATAATGCTTCTTGCCGAGCAGCACAGCGCGGCTCTCGGCGGGATCAAACATCGTGCGCGCCTTCGCAATGCCGAAGTCGGCCAGTTTCACGTGACCGTCCCACGTGAGCATCACATTGCCCGGCGAGACATCGCGATGGACAATCTCAAGGCGTTCACCGTCATCGTCCACGTAGTGATGCGCGAAGTCCAGCGCGCGGCAAATACGACTCGCGCAATACGCCGCGATGTCTGGCGGCAGTGCTTCTTTGCGCTTGCGATGCGTGTTGATCAGCGTGCGCAGCGTGATGCCCTTGATGAACTCCATGGCGATAAACGGGCCGCGATCGGAATTCCCGAAGTGGTAAATCTGGACGATGTTGCCGTGGACCAAGTTGGCCGAGAGCTTGGCCTCGTCAATGAAGAGCTGGAGCCACTCCGGGTGCTCGGCGAACTTGTCGTGAATGATTTTCACGGCCATGCGCTTGGAGAATCCCGACGCGCCCAGCTGCTCCGCCTCATACACGGTCGCCATGCCTCCGCGAGCTACTTCGCGGAGCAGTCGGAAGCGGGTCTCTGTGACAAGGTCCTTGCCGAGTGACATTTGGGCCCGTGGGACGGAAGACGGAGGACGAAAACTACAAGGTGTCGAAAAAGTGGGCGTTGTGAAGAGGCCCGTCTCGGGGTGATTTTATATAGATGGCAACCCACGAAATTCGAGACATCACAATCATTGGCGCCGGCCCGGCTGGGCTGTTTGCGCTCTTCTATGCTGGCATGCGGGGCGCAACCGCGCAAATCGTTGACGCCCTCCCGCAGCCGGGGGGACAGCTTTCCGCACTGTATCCAGAGAAGTTCATCTTTGACGTCGCGGGCCATCCCAAGGTCCTCGCGAAGGATTTGGTGAGCGGTTTGATGCAGCAAGCGGGGCAGTTCAATCAGCCCGTGCATTGCGCGCAGAATGTGGTGGGACTCGAAGCAGTGGACGGACACTTCGTGCTCGTCACCGAGACGGATCGGTTTCCGACGCGTTCTGTGATTATCGCAGCGGGCATTGGCGCGTTTTCGCCGCGCCGCCTGCCGCAAGCGTGCACCGTGCCGTGGTACGGCAAGGGCATTGATGACGTCGTCATGGATCCCAAGAAGTACACGGGCAAACGCGTCGTGATTATCGGCGGCGGCGACTCGGCGTTCGACTGGGCGCACCAGCTGGAAGGCATCGCTAAGGAGATCACGCTCGTGCATCGCTCGGACCGATTCCGCGCGCACCAGGCGACGGTGGACGCAGTGATGGCCGCCGCGGCCGCGGGCTCAACGGCGATCCACACGTTCCATGAGATCGCCGATGTGTACGGCACCGAGGCGGGCTTGTACGGCATCGAGCTCAAGGACATCAAGGCCAAGACGACAATGCGCGTGGATTGCGATGCCGTGTTGCCGATGTTGGGGTACGTCTCTGATATGGGCGCGCTCACGAGCTGGGGACTGCAAATCGAGAAGGATGAAATCGTCGTCAACTCGTTGATGGAGACGGGGCGCGCAGGCGTGTGGGCGTCGGGTGATGTGAACACGTATCCCGGCAAGCTCAAGCTCATTGCGTTGGGCTTCGCGGAGTCCGCGATCGCCGTGAATCAGGCGTATCACTGGATTTATCCAGACAAGAAGGTCAATCCGGGCCACTCGTCGAACCTCGCAGTGTTCGGTCAGAAGGACGATTAGTCCGTTGACGCGGTGGCGCGCTCTTCTGCAGCTCTCGGCGCTGCTGGCTGTTGCAACGCCAGCAGTGGCGCGCGCGCAGGAAACGCGCTGCGACCGCGGCGACGTCGAAGTCGTGACGCTGAGCTTTGCGGGCAATACTGCTTTTACGGACGCTGAGCTCGCGGCTGGTATTGTCACGACGCCGAGCTCGCGTGCGCGCCGCATTCTGCGCATTGTCGGTGCGCGGCGGTGCTTAGATCAAGCGCAGTTGCCGCTCGACGTCGCGCGATTGCGGCTGTGGTATCGCAATCACGGCTTCACCGAAGCCACGGTGGATACCGTCATTGGCACCGTTGCCGCGCGACGTGTGGAAGTACGCTTTCTCATCAACGAAGGCGTGCCGGTGCTTGTCGACACGCTGCGTCTTGAAGGGCTCGATAACGTGCCCGAGCGCGCGACGATTTCTTCGCGACTGCCCGCACGACTCGGCGGATGGTTTGATCGCTACGCCAACGCGGCGACGCGCGACACGATCACGCGACGACTGCGCGATAACGGATATCCGGATGCCGAGACGTTTTTAGGCTACGAGCTGCGCCGCGATGTGAAGCGCGCGACCGTTGTGTTCACCGTGATTCCTGGCCCGCGGCGTCGGGTGGGACGCGTGGCACTCACGCACACTGGGCGCGATGGTGGCGAGCCGAAGGTGAAGGAAAGTGCCGTGCGTCGCTTGATTGGTTTGGAAGAAGGCGACTTGTATCGCGAGCGATTGCTCGAGCGAGCCAAACGCACGCTGTATCAGAGCGAAGCGTTTTCGCAGGTGACCGTGGAGCCGGGCGATGAGATGGGCGATTCGCTCATCGCGGTGAACGTGGATGTGCGCGAAGGATTCTTGCGCGCGGCGCGTATCGGTGGTGGCTGGGGCACGCTCGACTGTTTTCGTATGACGGCTGATGTCACCGAGTACAACTTCTTAAGGTCGGCGACGCGCGTTGAGTTGCGCAGTCGTGTGTCGAAGATTGGCATCGGCGAACCGCTCGGCGGCGCGGCCGCGCTGTGTCCGCAGGCGCGGCAGGACATTTACTCGCGCGATCTCAACTACTACTTCGGCGCGACGATCTCGCAACCGGCAGTGTTGCGCTCAAGTTTTGTGCCGTCGCTGACCTTGTTCTCTGAGCGACGCTCCGAGTACAGGGCGTATTTGCGCACGACACCTGCCGGTGGCGCGCTCAATTTGGCGCGCAGTTCCGGGCGTCGGACGACGTCAGCGGGTTACTCGATGGAGTATGGCCGCACAGAGGCGCAGCCCGCGCTGTACTGCGCGGTATTCAATGCGTGCGAAGCGGCGGATCGTGCCGCATTGCAAGACTACGCGCGTCTCGCGGTGTTGAGCACGGGCACCAGCTACGAACGCACAGACAATTCTGGCGATCCCTCACGCGGTGTTGTTGCGCGTGCTGAAGCGCGGTTCTCATCGCCGTGGATTGGCTCTGAGCGCGAACTGCAGTTCACGCGTGTCACGCTCGACGGCGCGTCGTATGTGCCCTTTGGCCCTGACGTCGTGCTCGCGCTGCGCTTGCGACTTGGCGCGGTGTTTGGCCAGTCGTTGTCGCTCAATCAGACGGCGACGTTCGTGCCGCCGCAGGAACGATTGTTTGCGGGCGGTCCCAACTCAGTGCGCGGCTTTCGCCAGAATGAACTCGGGCCGTCGGTGTACATCCCGACGTCGTACGACACGGTGAACACCGCGGGCATGCAGGTCACAACGGTCGCGGCTGGCGACACGGTGTATCTGCGATCGAATCCGGACGATGTGAACGAGCGTTCCGTGCCCACGGGCGGCAACACGAGCATCATCGGCAACATTGAGATGCGCATCGTCAGCCCAATTTTGCCAGCGCTCATCAAGTGGACGCTGTTTGCTGACGTGGGCGAGTTGTGGAATCGCGGCGTCGGTGTGCGCGGACTCGGATTTCGACAGCTCAAGTGGACGCCAGGTGCGGGCATCTTGATTCGCACGCCGATTGGATTCTTGCGCGCCGACTTAGCGTACAACCAATACGAGCGCACGCGCGGCGCAGCGTACTTCGATGCGCCGGTGTCGGCTGGCGGCGCACTGTACTGCGTCAGTCCCACAAACACCTTGCCCACGACGCTGCAGGGCACTGTGCTCACGCAGGTGGGCGGCAGTTGCCCCGGTAGCTACGTGCCGCGCGCGCGTCGCGACTTCTTCGGTCGCTGGACGCCGTCGATCGCCATCGGGCAGGCGTTCTAATGGCGATGAATCGCCGCGCACTCGTCGCGTTGGTGAGCGCCGGTTTGATGCTGGCCATCGGTGCAGGTGCGATCGGCAGTCTCGTCGCGGCGACGCAGTCCGAAGGCGGACGCGAATGGATTCGTCGCCTCGCCGAAGCGCAACTCGAGCGCACGATGCGTGGCAAAGTGCATCTCGGTACGCTGAGCGGATCGTTTCTCACCGACCTGCGCGTGGACTCGTTGCTCATCACCGATATGAACGATTCGGTGTTTGTCGCAACCGGGCCCGTGCGCGTGACGTTTGATCCGCGCGACCTCGCGGACGGTCGTATCATTTTGCGTTCGCTCGATGTCGCGCGGCCGTTTGTCGCCATGCGGCGCGAGATCGGCGGCGCATGGACACACCACAACCTGTTTCCGCGGCCCGAGGGCGAGCGTCGCGCGGTGCGCAGTCGCACGGCGTTCGGGTCGGTCTTTGTGATTGAGCAAGTGCGCATCCGAGGCGGCGAGTTCGCGCTGCTACTACCGTGGGCGTCGGATAGTGCACCGCGCGACTCCGTCACGCGTGCGCGGCGCTGGCAGAACATCACGCTCAACATGCCGCGCGCGCGCATCTCGTATC
>JAYUWY010000509.1:0-2477 GCA_043753285.1 Gemmatimonas sp.
CAGGACCCTGCTCGAGTTCATAGGCCTCGGCGAGCGCGGTGATGTAGTCCAGCGGGTGGTAATAGGAGATGTGCTGGAGCGCGTCGGCGATGGACTGGATGAAATCGTCCTGGCGGATCGTGGTGTTCATAAGAGGGGAATCTAAGAGGGTGGCCGGTGGGCGTTTTTAATCCCTAGCGAAGTGATCGGGAATGATTTAGACTGCGCGAAGTCTATTTGAGACTAATTCTCATCTAACTGGCAACTCTTCTCAGTTATGCGCATTCGAGCTGGAGTTCGGGCGGTATTTTTTTGGTCGCATCTGGCTATTGGTCTGGCTGCCGGCCTACTCATTCTGCTGATGAGCATCACCGGCGTGATGCTGGGTTTTGAGCGGCAGATGATCGCTTGGATTGATGGTGCCCCGCGCGTCGCCGCGAGCGAGCACGCGGCGTTACCGCTCGACTCGGTGTTGACTCGCGCCGGACTACCTCGCGACACGGTGACCAGCATAGTCGTGCGCCGCAACGCGGCGCTGCCGGTCACGGTGCGCGTGCGCGAGGGCGCACCCGTGCATCTCGATCCGTTTCGCGGCGAAGTGCTCGTGGCATCGGGTGCGGGCAAGGGACAAACATTCTTCTCGGCACTTCGCCGCTGGCATCGGTGGATTGGCGCCCAGGGACAAGAGCTGCGCGCGCAGATGAAAGTTGTCGCGGGCGTCGCGAATCTCGTGTTCTTGGCGCTGGTGTTGTCCGGACTCTACTTATGGTGGCCGCGGCATTGGAGTTGGAAGCGACTGCGCGCGACGACATTGCCGCAGTGGCATCACGCGGGAAAGGCGCGCGACTTCAATTGGCACAACAGCCTTGGATTCTGGGCAGCGATTCCGCTCGCGCTCGTGATTGCATCGGCGGCGTTCATCTCGTTTCGCTGGCCGGGCCAGTGGCTTGATGTCGCGCTTGGCAACGAGCGCGAGAAGGTGGCTGCGCGCGAGGCGCTGCGTGCGGCGGACGCACCATTGAGCGCACCAACGCGCGCGCGCGCGTCGGATGCGCCGCGGCAACAGTTTGATGACGCAGCACTCGCGCTCCTCGTGGAACGCGCGGTGGCCACGCGACCAGAGTGGGCGCAACTGACAATCACGCTGCCTTCAGGAAACGCAGACGCAGTGCGCGTGGCGGTCGCGGAGGGCAACACGTATCGGCCGGATCTGCGCTGGACGCTGACGATGCATCGCGAAAGCGCAGTGATACAAGAATCAACGGGCTACGCGGACCTGAGCCTTGCGCGAAAGATTCGCGCGTGGGTGCGCTTTGGTCACACGGGCGAAGTCTTTGGCATCACCGGACAAATCATTGCAACGCTGGCGAGCGCAGTGGGCGTGCTGCTCGTGTGGACGGGATTTGCGCTCGCGTGGCGGCGCTTGGTGCAGTGGCGCAAACGCCGACGGCGCTTAATCCCAGCTGTGTTGACGCTTCCAGACGCGACGATCCAGGCGCCAGCTACGCTTCGCTGAGAACTCTTGCTCCGCGTTGGGAAACAACTCGGTGTCGTCCATCGCATCGTTGAAGTCGTTGCCCTTGGCAGACGTATTGTCGGCGAAATGCAAAATTTCCGCTTCAAGCGTCATCGGTCGTACCGCAGCACCGTATTCTGGGATGCCGTGGTGCGACTGAATGAAGTGATGCAACTCAAGACGCTGCTCGTCGGTGATGCGATCGGCCGGCTTCAGTGTCGCGAGCCGCTCATCGAGCATGAGTGAACCCAGCACGATGTGGCCGAGTAGTTGGCCAGAGCGCGTGAAGTCAAAGCCCGCGAGGTTCACCGAGTACGCCTGCGTCTTGCCGATGTCGTGCAGCAGTGAGGCGGCAGTGACGAGCGTAACGTTGCCACCCATCGTCTTGGCAGAGGCGCGCGCGATGTCGGCAACTTCACAGGAATGGAGCAACAGTCCACCTACGACCGCATGATGCCCCCGCGTGGCGCCTGGTGTGCGCGCGAACTCCGTGCGAAACGCTTCGTCGGCAAAGAACAAATCGATGGCGCGTCGCAGTGAACCGCGCATCTCGGCGCGCCACGCATCCACCTTGCCCCACAGCTCTGACTCCGGCTGTGAGATGCGCGGCAGGAACTCTTCAATCGTCGCGGAGCCTGCGGGCACAACACGCGGCGGCGTCGTGAGCTTGAGCTGACGCCGGCCTTGATAGTCTTCGATGACACCGATGGCTTGCACGACTTGTCCGGCGCGCACGCCCTGCACGAGCGGCACTTGCTCCTTCCACACATTGGTGCTGAGCACGCCGGTGGAATTGCCGAGCTTGAGCACGATGTACGGATCGCCGGACTTGGTCGTGCGATCGTCGCGCTCGCGGACGAGCAGCTCCGTTTGCACACGATCGCCGACCGCGAGCTTGGGAATGTCGAGCGGCGCCATTAGCCCGAGTACACCACATCGCCATCCTCAGCGATGCCGATTTCTTCTTGATACTTGCAGACGC
>JAYUWY010000510.1:0-4874 GCA_043753285.1 Gemmatimonas sp.
GGCGGAGTGCACCAATCCTAATAGAACCGCCAACTCGCCTTGTAATCCCTTGTTAGTGGAGTCCCGAGCATCCGCGCCCGCACCATCTCCACCGGCATCCTGCCACCCTGCAGGATCGCATCGTGGAACCCCTTGTTCGTCATCCGTCCCGACTCGACGAGTTCGCGATGCAGGGCCCGGAACTGTAGACCGCCGAGCATATACGCTGCTTGGTACATCGGCGAGTACGTGCCATTGAACGACCTACGCACCTCCGCTTCCGCATTCGCGCGTTCGTGACCCACGCGGTTCACGAGGAAGTCCACCGCCTCTTGCGGCGTCATCTGCCCCATCTGGAAGCGCAGCGAGAAGATGATTCGCGCGGCGCGGTGTGATCGCCAGAACAGCATGCCCATCCGGTCTTCCGGCGTCGGCGGGAAGCCCTGATCCCAGAGGAGCATCTCCCACCACAGCGCCCAGCCCTCGCCCCAGAACGGCGTCGAGAACAACTGGCGATGCGGGTTATACCGCTGCGTCATGAAGCCCTGCAGGTGATGCCCAGGGATCAACTCGTGATGCACCGTCGCCAACGAGAAATGCGGATTATTGCCACGCATTGCCATGAGCTTGTCGGCGTGCTGCATTGAATCAGTCGGATACGCCACCTGGATGATTTCTCCACCCAAGAAGAACGGCGACACCAACTGCTGTCGCGGCGGCATCATCTCCATGCGCCACACTTCATCGGCGAGCGGCGGCACAGTCACGAGATCACGATCCGTGACAAACTTCACCGCTGAGCGCGCGAGGTCGCGCACCATTGCGGGTTGATCGCCAGGCGGCACAAACGCTTGCTTCACACTCTCAAGCGCCGCGCGCCAATCGTCACCAAAGCCCATTTCGCGCGCCGCCTTCTTCTGCTCGGCTTCAATCCAAGCGAATTCTTTCTCAGCCAGCGCGAGCAATTCCTGCGGCGTGTACGCAATCATCTCAAACGCGAGATCGGCATTCACACCGCTCACCCCGATCGGATCACCAATGATTGGCTCTTCCTCGCCCGGCTTTTGTCCGACGACGACTTCGCGAATCGCACGGCTATACGCTGTGATGCCGTCATTCACGCGACGAAACGGATCTTCCGTCCACCAGCTGAACTGGGGATCGTAGCCTGCGGAGAAGCGATGCCAATTGCGCAACTGCGTTTGCAGATCGTCGAGATACTCGATGGCGCGAAGGCCAACAATTCGCTCGGCGCGTGGAATCTGCGCCGACTGCGGCGCCCGAGCGCGCGTCGCGCGCGTGAGCGAGTCCAGTTGCTTGGCGAGATTCGCGAGTGCACGCGCCGATACCTGTCCATCTGGTGTCTCAAAGCGGCGGCGTCCTTCTTCGAACTCCGCAATCACCGCGCCAAACGGCACCACCGGCTTCATCTCCGTGGCGAGCCGCTCATCGCGCTGCAGTTGGTCGATCTCTTGACGCAGACGGTTGTCGAGGAGGATGTAATCGATCTTGCCCTCCTGCGAGAGTCGATCAAAGTCCACGCGGCGTAGGCGCCCACGCCAATCGGCGTAAAACGCATTCATGCGCGTGGCGCGTGCCGGTGAGTACGAGACCGTCCAGCGGCGCAACAGCGCACCGCGGTCCTGCACATACAGCGACACTGTATCGCGCAGTTCGCTCAACGCACTTGGCGACGGCGGTGCGAGGCGCTGTGCGTCAGCGGCGCCTACGGCGAGGCAGAGCGCGGTACCAACGAGAAGTCCGCGCATCATTTCGGAGTCTTCGCGCGCGAGATCGACACGACGTACGCGGCGACGTCGAGCACCCGCTCATCCGTGAGATTCATCGGGCCACCGCGCGGACGCATGGCAAAGCGACGCGTCGCGTCTGTGATCTGCGTTTGCGGCACGCCGGCAGTGATGAGTGCGGCAATCTGCGCTGCCGTGCCGTCCACGTGCAGCCACTGGCCCGCGACGAGTGACGGGCCGTTCTGTGCGCCCACGCCCTTCTGGCCGTGGCAACGCTGGCAGCCGCCGCCGTTAAACAGCGAGTCACCGCGAGCGATGGACGCGAGCTCTGCGGCGCTCGGGCCCCGCACGGCGGCCGGAGCCGCGCCAGCACTCGTGGTGGAGCCAGCCATGCTACTGCACGCCGTACCAATCGCGAGAAGTGCAACCACAACGCCGAGCGGACGAAAACGGGACACGGATGCCTCAAGGCAGAAAAGAGGAAACTGGACGGGGCCGACTCCTCTACGCTGCATCCAACGAGAGCGTTCGGCGAGTCCCCCCGTCCAGTTTTCTGTCCTGCCTCCAAGCCTGCGGAGCTTACGCGGCGCCGACCATCGACGGCTGCACAACCTTGCCGTCAAACAGGTGCACTTCGCGCGAGGCATGCGCCGTGTAGCGCGCATCGTGCGTCACCATGCAAATCGTGCTGCCCTGCCCGTGCAGTTCCTTGAGCAGGTCCATCACCGCTTCGCCGTTCTTGGAGTCGAGGTTACCCGTCGGCTCGTCGGCGAGGAGGATGGCCGGATCGCCCGCCACGGCACGCGCCACGGCCACACGCTGCTGCTGACCGCCGGAGAGCTGCGCCGGGAAGTGCTTGGCGCGATGGCTCATGCCCACGCGCTCCAACGCACGCGCCACGCGATCCTTGCGCTCCGTGGCGCTCATCTCGCGATACGTGAGCGGCAGCTCGACGTTTTCGGCAACGGTGAGGTCGCCGATGAGATTGAACGCCTGGAAGATGAAGCCAATCTGGCGATTACGCACGCGCGCGCGGTCCACCGCGGCGAGCGTCGCCACGGAGTGACCAGCGAGCTCATAAACGCCACCGCTGGGCGCGTCGAGAAGGCCAAGGATGGAGAGTAATGTTGTTTTGCCGCAGCCCGAGGGGCCGGAGATCGCGACGTACTCACCCTGCTGGATCTCGAAGTTGATGTCCGAGAGCGCGTGGGTTTCTACTTCGTCGGTCTGAAAGACCTTCTTGATGCCCTGCATCTTGATCAACGTCGTCATTGCTTCAATCTCACTTGATGCGTACGCGATCTACATTCGCGTACTGGGTCATGTCGGACAGCACCACGCGGTCTCCCGGCTCGAGGCCGCGGAGGATTTCAATCGTGTTCACGGAACTGCGGCCGAGCTCTACCGAGACGCGCGTCGCATGCACGCCGTCCGCTTCCATCTTGAACATCGTGACCGTGCCGCTGGCCGCACCGAGCGACGGGCGTCCCGTGAAGACGATGTTGTTCAACTGCTGAATCTGAATCGTGCCGTCCACACTCAAATCGGGCACGGCACCAGCCGGCAACGGACCCTCGAGTGCGATGTCTACGAGCACCGAGCCACCAACCGCCGACGGATCTTTACGCGATACGCGCCCGCGCACGATTCCGTTTCGCGTGTCTACGGAGGCGGTCTGCCCGATGGCCACGTCCTTGGCCTGCGATTCCGGAATGCGCAGTTCAGCCTTCAAGCGGCCCGGCTGCACCACCTTGGCGAGCGTCGTGCCCTCGGGCACCCACTGACCCAGCTGCAGGGTGAGTTCTTGCAACACGCCAGAATCTGGCGCGCGCACCTGCAGCGAGTTCAATCGCGCCTGCTGATTAGCCGCAATTGCGCGCAGCTGCTGCACCTGCCCCGTCTGTACGGCGATCTGGCTATCAATGGCCGCCGACATCAACTGCAAGCGCTCCTGCTCAATGCGGTAGCGCGTTGTGAACTCTTCCGCCTGCGCGCGACGATTGCGAAGTTCGAACTCGCTGATGAGGTTGCGCCGCACGAGTGAGTCGGCGGCGTTGGCTTCTTGCTGCGCACTGATGAACTGTGTGCGCGTGCTCGCCACCACGCCTTCTTGCGTGAGCACCGCAGAGCGAAGATTCGTGCGCAGATTCAACAGGTCAATCTCGGCCTGCCGCACCTGCTGATCCGCCTGCATCGTCTGAATCTGCAGGTCGGGATTTGAGAGCGAGAGAATCAGCGCACCAGCGGCCACCGTGGAGCCAGACTGCGCCGACAGTCGCTCCACACGAGCCGAAGCCTGTGCCGTAATCCAACGAATCTGCTCGGGCACGAGTGAGCCAGGGCCACGCACTTCGCGCACCACGTCACCGCGGCGCACGGAGTCGATGATGACACTCATTTTGTCGAGCGTCGGCACCGCAGGGTCGAGTGTTGCGAGACCAACCACGAGCAACACCGCGCCACCAATGCCGGCTCCGATGGCGACTTTGCGACCTGTTCGAGCGGGGGGAGTGCGAACAATATCCATCGATCAGTCGTACCGGAGAGCGTGCATTGGATCCACACGCGAGGCGCGGCGTGCAGGCAGATAGCCAGCGGTGAGAGCGACAAGCGTCAACAAAATCACTGCGCCGCCCAGTGCGAGCGGGTCGTGCGCCTCAATCTCAAACAACATCGACTGCGCCAGCTTGCCCAGCCCGTACGCAGCCACCAAACCCAAAGTTCCACCAATGGCGATCATCACCGCCACCTGCCGGAGCACCATTCCCTGCACCCGATGCGCGTTGGCCCCGAGCGCCATCCGCACGCCAATCTCCCGCGTGCGCTGCGTGACCGAATAGGCCAGCACTCCATACAGCCCCACGGCCGCCAGCAGCGTCGCCAGCACCGCGAAGCACGCCGACAGAATGGAGATCATGCGGTCAAGGAAAATATTCTCGCGAATCTGCTGCGGCATCGTCTTCAGCTCTTCCACCGGCAGCGACGGGTCGAGCCGCTTAATCACCGGCCGAATTTGACCCAGCATCTGCGTGGGCGGAAGCGAGCTGCGCACGTAGAAGTTCATAAACGTTGTGCGCGTGTTCTGCCGCCACGGCGCATAGAACACCGGCCGCGGGCCTTCCTCCACCTTCACATCGCTGTAACCCA
>JAYUWY010000511.1:0-4873 GCA_043753285.1 Gemmatimonas sp.
TCGGCGTCGTCCTTCGCGCGCGTCAGCTTGAGCGCAAACGAGTACAGCGCGTCGAGCTGCGCCATCGCCTCGGCGTCAAACCGCGCGCGGCGCTCAGATATAGTTCGGTCGGTTTCGGCGAAACTCAGTGCCATCGTTGCCATTGGAATTCTCCGGTGCTGCGATTTACGAGTTCGTCGTACGCTTCAAGTGGCCTGCGACGAAGCGCTTCAGATCAGCCGCAACGCCCTGCATCAACGTCAAGTCCCGCTTCATGCGCGCCATCGTCGTCGCGCCTTCAAGCGTGGCCACGATGAAGCGCGCGAGGCGCAGCGGTTCGGTGTTGTCTTCGAGTCTCTCTTGCACGCTCGCGAGAAGTCCCGCGATCTCTTCGGTCCACGACCGGAACACGCGCGCAATGCGCACGCGGAATCCTTCGTCCATCGCGGCCATCTCGGTGGCCAGCGCGCCAAACGGGCTCGAGTTGTTGCCCCCGCGCTCAGACTGCAGCGCGACGATGGAATCGATGAACACGTACACGCGCTCTAGGGGGTCCGTCGTCGGTTCGCGTAGGATCGCGAGACCGCGCTCCGCCAATACGTCGAACTGTCTGGCCAGGACTTCGTGTCCAAGAGTTTCCTTGGACTTGAAGTAGTGGTAGAAGTGCGATTTGCCGCTGAGGCCGGCGCTCGCGATGACGTCATCGACCGACGTCTGCACGAAGCCCTTGGCGGCGATTAGCTCTGCCGCTGCATCGAGGATTTGCGTCCGCTTGTTGCTCACGGACGTAAAGTTAGGACCGAAAGTCCTACCGACAATGCACGGGTAAAATAATCCTGTAAGTCGCGTATCTACAACGACTTAATACCTAGACAGCAAATAGGACTAGAATTTCCGCTTCCCGCGCTTGCCGCGGCCTGGGGGACCGGGGTGGGGGCGATCACGCCCGTTTCTGTCGTCGCGAGCGCCGCGCTCATGCCGTCCGCCGCGAGTATCGCGCTGGCCTGGACGACGCTGCGCTTCGTCGCGCATCCACGGCCGCGCGAGTTCTTCCTGCGCTTCTTCGAGCGTGTCCGTTTTGATCGTGCCGCGCTGCCCGCGCCCAATCGCGAATCGCAGTGGTCGGTCCAACACGGGCAGCTCTTCTGCCACGAGATTGCGCGCGATCTTCTCCTGCATGTGCAAACGCACCACTCCGCGCGGCCCCTCGGGCGTTTCCTCCACTTCGTAGTGCAGTGGCACATCGCGTCCGCGCACGTCCACGCTCGACGGCAGGCGCAAATACTTCGCGCGCTCTGACGCACTCACAAAGTCGTCCGCATCAACACGCAGCTGCATCGCGCGAAACTCGCTCACTGATTTGATGTCACCGAGCTGCGACTCATACCACGCGGCGAGTTCTTGCTGCGACAAGCGCGTCGTCTTGCCGCCACTGCGTCGCCACACCTCGCGCACTTCGGCGATCGTCTGTTGATTCTTCGGCACGGCAGGATGCCGCGCTTCACCACGCGCGAGCGCGTCTGCCAACACGCGCCGAGCTTCCGTCTCCATGCCTTCGGGAAACGTGTTCACGGGATCACGGTCGCTCTCCAGCTCAAAGCCGTAGTACGTGACGTGCCGCTCGAGGCCCAACGGCTTGTCGCGCTGCGTGGCGTCGTACACGAGGCGCGGCTTCCCGCCCGTCGCATTCGCGCGAATCAAATCACGGCCGAGCTGGGTGCCTTCGATGCCAGCGCGCGCCACACCAAACTTGTCGGCGAAGTAGCGCAGTGTGCCTGCCACCGGACCCCAGCTGCCGCACACGCTGGTCTTGGAGACGCGTGCTTCGTCGCCACCGGCCGTCTTCTCATCAATCACGAGTGCGAACGGCATAGTCTTGGCGAGCAGTTCCACCCACTCCTTCTCGATCGCCTGCGTCGTGCGCGGCATCTGAGTGGGCAACGGCAATCCCACCGAGCGATAAATGCTCGCCATCGCGAGTGCGGCGTCTTCCACAGACTTCACGAGCACGCCGCGCCCTTCGGCCCAGCGCTCGATGCTCGCATCAAACATGTGGCGCGGCAATCCGTAGACTTCGCCCACGTAGCCGCACTTCGAGAACGCTTCCGCGTACACGTTGTACGTCGTGAGATGATCGCTGCCCGCAACGATGAGTCCCGCGAGATCGCGATCTTCGCGCGTCATGCGATGCAGTGATTCCACGCTCGCCATCACCGCCACATACGCGAGCAGCGGATCGCTGCAGTGCACGAGCAACTCCGCCCACGCGCGATCCACCGGCATCGCTTCAACGGCCTTGCCGTACTTCGTGAGGCGACCATTCTCGATAATCCCGCGCCCTTCGAGGAACGCGAGCGAATTCTTGTAGCTCAGCTTGTCCAACGGCACTGGCAGGTCGAGCTCATCGGCGCGCACACCGAGTGCGGCGCAGGTGAGTGCCACGCGCTCCGAATCACCGGCGAGTTGGAATTCTGGAGCCGTGGGCCGCAACGACTCAAAGCGAATGTCGCGATCCGACAAAATGAACACACGCCCACCGGCCACACGTCCGTGTACGCGACCGGCCATCTGTAAGATTTCGTTCGCGCCCAGATGCAAACGCGTGAGCACGTTGCGGCCCTGCTCTACCACGTTCGCAAAGCGCGTGTCGTCGATGATCACCGTGTCGAGCCCGCGCACATTCAGCGCGCTCTGGCCGGCCGCGGTCATGGCTAACAAGAACGGCTTCTCTACTTCGTCTTCCAAGAACGGGCGAATCACGCGCACTGGTTCGCCGCCGTGATAGAACGCCACGTTCATTCTCGGATATCGCGCGCCCACATCGGACGCGACTTCTTCCACCGCCGCGCGTGTGGGCAAAAACACACCAATCCCGCGACGCTCCTTGATGGCGCGCTGCAGGAATCGATCATCCAAGAAGCTCGTCGGCTTCTTGCGTTCGACTTCGACCTTCGCCGCACGCGTGGGATCGAACGCACTCGACTCCACCACGGCAGCCGCGTTCAAATATTTCCGATAGAACGACGGATCCACCGTCGCGCTCAGCCACACGAATCGGCAGCCGGTGCGCTTGCCCAACGACAAGCACAATTCCAGCTCCGCGCTCGTCTGGTGAATCTCGTCCACTACGAGCGTGTCGTGCGGACGAATGTCGCCGTCTTGGAACCAGCGACGCGCGATACCGGTGGTGACAATCACCACATTCCACGTTGGCGTCTCTGGCGTGGCCTCGCGTTCGCGATTCACCACACCCACGCGCAGCTCATCGGTGCCGAGCAGCAGCTTGGCGAGCGGCTTCACAGCAAGCGTCTTGCCCGTGCCCGTGCCTGCCACAATGCCAAAGCCCTGACGCGGGCGCACTTCGCTTTCCACCAAATCCAATGCGATGCGGCTCAGTTCTTCGCCGCGCGACTTCCACAGCACGGTTTCGATATCGAGCGCGAAACCCAACTCAATGGTTTCGCAGGCGGCGCGTGTCGGAGCGATGACGATGATGCGGCCGCGCGGTCCACCGGCGCGGAGAAAAGCCTCGCGGTCCGGCGGCAAATACGCATCGCGGACCGGGCGTTGAGCGTCGGGCTGTTTTACGACGTCGGCTCCGGGCGTCGCCGCGTCGGACGATTCACCGTGGTGTCCTTCGGCGCGCGCTGCGCGGGCGGCGTGGCGCGAGTCGCACTGTCAGGGCGTGGCGTTGTCGTCCGCGGACGGAATCCCGTCTCCGCGTTCTCGCGATCGCTGGGTCCAAACACCACGCGTCCATTCGCGGGCCGCTGACGCAGCGCCGTCTGGCAATCCGTCGGCGCGGGCTGTCGCTCCGGCGCCACGCCATCCATCCAAATCCGGCACTTACCAGGCGGCGGCATCATGTGCGTCGGCACCGCTGGCCCCTGCTGCTGCAGGGAGCGAACGGTTTGCGCACCAGCCACGGCTGGGAGTGCCGTCAAGGCGGCCACGAAAAGAATGGAACGAATCACGTCTTCAATATGGGTTGGATGGCAGGGAATTCTACCCGCCTCTCTGCGCAAAGTCCCTTACCGGTCCCCAAAACTGATGCCCGTGCGCCGCGCGGTCAGCACCACATCGTGATTTGGATCCACCCGCTTGGGTTCCTTCAGCGCCTCTGTGATGGGAACAGTCACAATATGGGGCGTTTGGAGCGCCACCATGTGGCCCCACTTCCCGTCCGCCACCGCCTGCGCCGCGGCACCGCCAAATCGCGTGGCGAGGAGCCGGTCATACCCCGTGGGCATTCCGCCCCGCTGAAGATGCCCCAGCACCATCGAACGGCACTCCTTCCCCGTTCGCGCCTGAATCGCGCCCGCCAAGTGATGCGCAATACCGCCCACGCGCGGCGCCTGTCCGGGCATCGACGTGCCGAGAATGGAAACCTCTCCGTTCTCGTCCTTCGCGCCTTCGGCCACCACAACAATCGCGAACTTTCTGCCGCGATCGTGCCGCGCCATGATGTGGTCGCACACGTGCTCAAGCTTCCACGGAATCTCCGGCAGCAACACCACATTCGCCGTGCCTGCGAGTCCCGAGTGCAGTGCAATAAATCCCGCCTCGCGCCCCATCACCTCGAGTACCAGCACACGGTCGTGCGACTCGGCCGTCGTCTGCAGCTTATCAATCGCTTCGATGGCCGTTTGCACCGCCGTGTCAAAGCCAAACGTCGTCACCGTGCCCGAGACGTCGTTATCGATTGTCTTCGGCACACCCACAATCCGCATGCCCTTGTCTACGAGCTTTTGCGCAATCGCCAACGAGCCATCGCCACCAATAGAGATGATCGCCTCAATGCCCAAATTGCGCGCGTTGGCAATCAAATCATCGGAGCGATCCACTTCCTTCCACGAGCCATCAGCGTTCTGCACCGGAAACGAGAACGGATTCC
>JAYUWY010000512.1:0-2469 GCA_043753285.1 Gemmatimonas sp.
ATCAGGAGCAAGAGCTCCATAATGTTGTCGGTCGGCGTGTTGGTAGGCTGCACGATGAACACATCGGCGCCGCGCACATTTTCATCGAGCCGCACGAACACTTCACCATCGGCAAAGCGCGAGACGGTGGCCTTACACAGCTCCACGTCCAGCGACTTGGCAATTGTTTCGGCCAGTGGGCGATTGGCGTTTCCGGTGAGGATCCGGAAGCCATGCACCGGGACTGCGAGTCCGTCCATCGGCGAGGTGGTGTAAGAGGCGGAAGGGACAGCAGATAGGTCGTGTGTCTGAGGGCTCTCAGACAGCCCCGAAAGCTATCGCCGCAGGGGTCGCAATGGCAGGGGGTCGGGGTGGGGCGTTAAGCTTCGCCCAATGAAAGGCATTCTTCTCGCCGGCGGCTCCGGAACTCGCCTCGCGCCCATGACGCGGGTGGTCTCCAAACAGCTCCTGCCGCTGTACGATAAGCCGCTGGTCTACTACCCGCTGACCACGCTGATGCTAGCGGGGATTCGGGACGTGCTCATCATCTCTACGCCTCGCGACCTGCCGAACTTTGAGGCGCTGCTGGGCGATGGCTCCGAATGGGGCATGCGGTTTAAGTACGCGGCGCAGGCGGCCCCCGAAGGACTCGCGCAGGCCTTCGTGATCGGCCGCGAGTTCGTGGGTGCGGACCCCGTCACGCTGGTACTCGGCGACAATTTGTTTTTCGGCGCGGGCTTTGGTCAGCAGCTTCGCGCGGTGCGCGATCGCGTGAGTTCCACGGGTGGCGCGACGGTGTTTGGCTATCACGTGCGCGACCCTCAGCGCTATGGCGTGGCCGATGTCGCGCCCGATGGCACGGTGCGCTCCATCGAGGAGAAGCCGCGCATTCCGAAGTCGAGCATCGCGGTCACGGGACTCTACTGCTACGACAACAGCGTGCTCGACATCGCGCGTGGTCTCAAGAAGAGCGCGCGTGGCGAGTATGAAATCACGGACGTAAACGCAGCCTATCTCTCGCAGGGGAAGCTCAAGCTCGAGACGCTCGCGCGCGGCATGGCCTGGCTCGACACGGGCACCGTTGCGGCGATGCAAGAAGCGGCGCGATTCGTCGAAGCCATCGAGACGCGGCAGGGACTCAAGATTGGGTGCCCCGAAGAAGTCGCGTACCGCATGGGCTTTATCACGCGCGAGCAACTTGAGGCGTTGGCGGCTCCGCTGTCGAGCAGTGAGTACGGTGGGTACTTGAGCCGCGTCGCGGCCGACGCCGAATGAGCACCAGCTCCGCTGGTCCGACGATTCTTATCACGGGTGCCGCGGGATTTATCGGCGCCAACACCGTGGCCTGGCTGTTCAAGCATCAGCCAAATGTCCGCGTGGTGGCCTACGACGCGATGACGTACTCGGCGCATCCGCAGAGTTTGGCGATGGCGGCGCGTGGTGCGGAGTCGCGATTCCATTTCATTCGCGGCGATGTGCGCGACGGCGATGTGTTTTCGGCGGTGCTCAACGGCCGCGCGCAAGATTCTGCGGGGCGCACGGTGCCCGCGGCAGATATCGTCTGGCACATGGCTGCTGAGACGCACGTAGATAGGTCGATCCTCGGGCCGTCGGTGTTTGTTGATACGAACGTGATTGGCACCGAGCGCGTGCTCGAAGCCGTGCGCGCCGCGCAGGATGCTGGCCGCAACGTGCGTCTCGTGCATGTGTCCACGGACGAAGTGTATGGATCGCTCGAGCCAGGTGAGGCGGCGTTTACTGAGCAGCATGCACTCTCACCGAGCTCGCCGTATGCAGCGAGCAAAGCAGCGGCAGATTTTCTCGTGCAGGCGTGGTCGCGCACGTATGGACTGAACGCTGTCATCACGCGCTGCAGCAACAACTACGGGCCGTATCAGTTTCCCGAGAAATTGATTCCGTTGATGGTCGTGCGCGCGCTCGCTGATCAGCCGCTACCCGTGTACGGCGACGGACAGCAGGTGCGCGATTGGCTCTTCGTGGATGATCACGCGTCGGCGCTGTGGGCAGTGTCGCACTCGGGTGCAAGAGACGGCAGCGTGTTCAACATCGGTGCGCAGGGTGAGCTCGCGAATATCGATGTGGTGCGTGGAATTCTGCACGCGCTCGGGAAGCCGGAGTCACTCATTGCGCACGTGCGTGATCGGCCGGCGCACGATCGTCGCTACGCGATGAATGCCACGCGGCTGCGCACGGAACTCGGCTGGCGCCCCAATGTTGCGTTCGAGGAAGGACTCTCGATGACGTTGCGTTGGTATCTCGACAACAAGGCGTGGTGGAAGGCTGTGCAACAGGAATCGCAACGCGCGGTGGACGCGCTGTATCTGCGCCCCACTCAGTGAGCATGCGCGTTCTGCTGCTCGGCGGCACGGGTCTGCTCGGATCTGCGGTGCGCGCGTCGATGCCCGTGGGCGTGACCCTTGATGCGCCGACGCGCGCGGCGTTGGACGTGACATCGCACGACATGCTCGC
>JAYUWY010000513.1:0-4868 GCA_043753285.1 Gemmatimonas sp.
AGCGGACGTCATGACCCGGACGCCGTGGCTACGGAGTCACGCGCAGCAAGTGCGCGTTGCGCGCCGCGCCGCCCCCCGGACAGGGCCTCGAACAGCACACGAACTGGGCGCACGAGGTAATAGCCGAAGTCGAGGGCCGCTGGCAGCGGAAGCACGGCCCAGTCGAGATGTGACGGCGTTGCCGCCGCCAGCACGGCACGTCTCGACTCAATGCCTACCGACATTCGATCTCGCAGCAGCCGCCACGGCCGACGCCAATCGTGAACCAACGCCGAATCCCAACCGCGCGCGTTGCGCTCCAGAGCGTGCCGCACGTACGCATAGTCAGCGGCGGGAAGCGGACCAAATAGCGCGACGGACTCGGGCAGTGCTCCCCAGATGCGCTCGAGAAGCGCAAGCGCCGTTGCGAGCGCCGGTAGCGCATTCACGCGTACCAGATGTCGTCGCATCACCGCGGCGGCGTCCGGCGTCAGCTGCTGTAGCCCTTTAAGTACATCGAGTTGCCATCGCAGCCGCGACCACACGGACTTGTGGCCGTGCGTCACCAACATCGCGAGTGCGTCACCTCGCGTTGCCCCCAACGCACCACGACCTGCACCGTCGATCGGTAGCGCGGACGCCAACAACTCGTCCGTGGGCCGCGAGAGGTCACGTGGTCCGGCGACCCAGTGGAGATCGACGACCAGTCCGTCGGACGAGGCGAGCGACATCTCGTTGGTCCGCCTGAGCACGCGCGTGAGACCGACGTTGCGCAGTGCGCGTTCCCAATCCGCCGTCGGGTGGTAGCCCAGACTGCGAAGCAGCGCAACGCTCGCTTCGACCTGTGACGGGTGGACGAGAAAATCGAGATCGCCCACCTGCCGCTGTCCCAACCCTCCATAAATCGAAAATGCCGCATGAAACCCTTTGAGCGTCACCGCGCGAATACGCGCGTTGTCGAACGCCACGCACAACCGCCGCCAGCGATCATACTTCGTGAGCTCTTCAGCCGACTGCGCAATGCGAAGCTCCTGCAACTGCTTACGGAGCACTGGCTCAACGGCATCGCCGAGTTGATCAACCGTGCTCGCGAGCGGCAGCAGGAGACCGTGGTAGCTCGCCAAGAACATCAACCGCTGCCAAGAGAATGTCCCCCGCACTGCGTCACGCGCATCATCCACCGACGCGCCGTTGGGCGGTTCGCGGGTCAGACGCACGAGCAGAACGAGTTCGTCGATGCGCGGCGCACGCGCGCGCAGGGGAGCTGACGGTGCCAGCAGCGCCTGATAGGACTCCGACTCGGGCTCGGGCTCGGATGGTCGCACCACTATTCGCGGCGGATCGAAAGCGGGTCCTAAATCCAAGAGCGCCAGCGTCCGCTCGCCAATTCCAGGGAACGCGATGTTCGCGTCGTAGTACGCTCGCGCATTCGCGGCCACACGCTCCAGCAATGCCACATCGCCGCGCACACGTCGGTACATGCGCAGGATGTCCTGCGCTAGCGCGGCCGTATCCGCCGGATGATCTGGGTAGCGATGGCCAGCACCGAGAGTTTGGTACGGCACGGCGATGTAGTGCACGTTCGCTTCAATTGGGACGGCGAACTCCCCTTGAATCATTGGGCGCAAGACGGGTACGCCAAGCGCAAAGCATTCGATGTCACGATGGCAGATGTCACCGAAGCCCGCGACGGACAGCGCCAGTCCCTGCTCCGTGAGTTCGCGAAGGTACTCGTCCGTCGGGATGGAGCTCCTCGCGTCCATTGGCCACCAGTCCAAATCGAGCGTGTCGCTCCATGTCGCTTGGGCTCGAATCAACGGAAGCACCGCACGGGCAGCCCAGTACGACCCCCGGAAGTACAATCGCGTCCGCCGCGGACGTCGCAGCGACGGCGACGGAAGCTCCGACGCGCTCGGACGGTAGAGCCAGGGACGCAGCGGTGAGCCCTCGAGTCCTCCCCAAGCCTCCACGAGCGCGGGATGCGACGCGATATCCTGACGAAGCCGTGGTTCGAGGTACTGCCCCGTCAGCACTCGGCAAACCGACCGCGGATCAAATCCCTGCCGCGCGAAGACATCGAGCGGATTGTCAATCATGGTCAGCACGCTCAACGCACCCGTGTCCGTCCGCTCAATCGCCATACTGTACGAGTGCATCGCGATGCGCCGGTCGCCGACGTCATACAACGGATCGTCTGTGGCGAGATGCGCCCCAACGGGATCAACAAACGTGACGTCATAGCGCGGCACGAGGAATTCGTTCGCGAATGTCCGGCTGAAGGCCGAGAACCAGTCAAACGGGTGATCACCCGGCAAATACACGCGGAGCGCAGACATGAGCGTCGAATCTAGCGATAGCGCGAGCTCGATGAATGCGCTACACTCGCGGCGCATCGCAACGAACACCTCGCATCTTCTCAAAACGCCCATGACCGTCGCGCTGATCAGCTCGCTGGACGACCCGAAACACCGCGACTACGGACTCTTGGCCGAGCGCATCCCGCAGCCGTTTCTGCACGTGCCCGGCTCGTTCGATATTCCCACCGCCCTCGCCGCCGGCCGCGCGGCCTTCCCCAAGGCCGACCGCTACTGCTTCGCGCAACCAGAGTTTCTGAGCGAGTTCTTTAGTCTCGACTATCTCTACGAAGGCGCGCTACACCGATGGCTCGATGCGGTGCGCGCAGATCCGCTCATTTTCCGACGAATCGTCCTCCCGCAACCGCCAGATCTTGTGTGCGTCTCTGCCGCAGCGCTCGCGACACTCGACGTCGACGCCCCGCACACCCACGAACTCGAGCTCGAGCGCTTCATTCTGCGGACGGACCCACGTCGCAAAACCTTCGTGTTCGGCGACAGTCACGTCTGGAACCTCTACACGGCTGTGCACCTGATCGGCATGCGCGGCGTCGTGGTCGAAGCGATTGATGTTGCGGGCCGACGAGAGCTCAAAGTCTCCCGTCATCTCGGCCCCTTCACCATGCATCGGCTGGCGGAGCGCGGCGAACTCGATGCCGCGCTGTTCCGAGACTACGGCGTGCGCGATGGCGATCTCGTCGTTGCCGTGTGCGGCGAGATTGATATCCGCAACCACATTGGACGCATTGCCACCGAATGGGGCACGCCTCGTGCGAGTCTCATCACCGATCTCGCATCGCGATTCTGCCGGCGCCTTGAGTTTGCACTCACGGACCTGCGTGTGCGCGTGGCCCTCTCATGCCCCACGCCACCACTCGATTTTGCCGAAGTGGCTCGCACCGACGTCGAGCACGTGGGAACCATCGCCGAGCGCATTGACAGCACGCGAGAGATGACGCGCTGCTTGCGTCGCGAGGCCGCGCAACGCGGTTGGGAGGTGCTAGACCTCGCCGCAGACTACGAGGATTCTCGCGGCGCTTTGCGCGCTGAACTTAGTGACCGCTTTTGTCACGTCGACCACGCGCGCAAGGGACCCGCTTGCGAGTCCCTCATGAAACTCGCAGGGGAGACGCACGGTTAGGATACGTACACAGTGCACACCCTCCGAATCCTCGTCGCCCTCGGCCCATTCGTCATTTCCATCCTCCGTGACCAGCGGCGATGGATTTGGTTTGGCGCGCCATACATCAGGCCTCGCGCCTTTCACGAGCGGCGAGCGCGCGCATTGGTCGCGCGCATCGCCAAGCTCGGCCCCACGTTCGTCAAACTCGCGCAGGTGTTCGCAGCGCGCGCGGATCTCATTCCCGAGCCATACCTCTCGCAGCTCGGCACACTGACGGACCAAGTGCCCGCGGTGCCGTGGTCGGAGATTGAACGCGAACTGCGCGCCGCGTACGGCGACTCGTACCCCACGGCGTTTCAGCGCATCGATCACGTGCCAATCGCTGCCGCATCCCTCGGCCAAGTGCATCGTGGTTCATGGCGCGGGCGCGATGTTGCTGTGAAAATTCTGCGGCCTGGCGTTGAGCACACGGTGGAGCGCGATCTCACATCTGCGCGCGCCATCACGGCCTGGGCAGCGCGACGCTGGCCCGTGCCGCACGTGCTCGGCTTTCAGTCACTCGTGGAAGAGTTCGCGACGCGCATCGCCGAAGAAATGGATTACCGTCTCGAAGCCGAGTACGCCACCGAAGTGCGCGCCAACTTCGCGAGCAATCCTCGCGTCGTCATTCCCGAAGTGATGCACGAGATGACGCGACGCCGTGTCATCGTGCTGGAGTTCGTGGAAGGCCAGCGCGTGGATCGCCTCACCGGCGGCGGCGTGGATGCATCGCGACTCGCTGGGCTGGTGATGGAAGTGTACGTGCAGATGATGCTCGTGGACGGACTGTTTCACGCCGATCCGCACGCAGGCAACTTGCTGCTCACGCACGATGGTCGTCTCGTGCTGCTCGACTTCGGCATGATGGTGCGTGTGCCGAAGGAGATTCGCCTCGCGCTTATTCGCACGGTGTTCGCATCCATTCGTCGCGATGCAGTGGGCGTGGCCGAGGGCTTCGATGCGCTCGGCCTCATCGCGCCAGGCGCAGATCCTGCGGAGATCCAGCGCCTCTCCGAGCTACTTGTTGAGATGAGTGGCAAGCGCACCACCACACAGCAGCGCATCGAGACGATGCTCGCCGACCGCGTGATGGCGTCGCTATACGACTTCCCCGTGATTCTTCCGCGCGACCTGGTGTACTTCGCGCGCACGGCCGCGCTCATCGAAGGTGTTGGCACGCGCTACGATCCGTACTTCAATGCCATCCAAGTGGGCACGCCGCTGGTGATGCAGATGCGCAGTCGCATCCTGCGCTCACTCGGTCAACAAGCAGAACCGAGCGTGGAAGAACTCGCCGCGATGGCGGGCTGGGCGGTGGGCCGAGCGTGGCGCAGTGTGCGCGACACGCTCGGCCGCTGGTTCCCCGCTACTTC
>JAYUWY010000514.1:0-2455 GCA_043753285.1 Gemmatimonas sp.
ACGCCGGCCGGGTGCGCGTGGTCCCCGTGACGCATCGCCTCGTCCGTGGCCGCGAGACGGTCGGCCGCAAGTTGGTCGGCCGCAAGTTGGTCGGCCGCAAGATGGTCGGCCGCAAGATGGGCGGCGGGCTGCACGGGACCATGGTGTCACCCCGTGCGAGCCACCCCCTCCCGGGCGCAGACCCCGCACCGCCCCGCCTCAGCTCAGGCGAGGGAGAGGAAGAGCTTCTCGATGGTCCTGCTGTCGGCGGTCTCGGCACCGTCGGACTCGGCCAGGCACTGCTTGAGCCCGGTCGTGATGATCGCGAACCCGGCTCGGTCCAGGGCTCGGCTCGCCGCCGCGAGCTAGCTTCAGCGCGTCTACGGTAAGCCCGTTGGGTCCCCTTGGTCTCGACCTCGCTTACGGCTTCGACAGACTCGATGCCTTTGGCCAACCCGATCCGCGGTGGCAGCTACACTTCCGCCTCGGCCAGTTCTTCTAACCTTGGAGTTCGAAATGTCCGTCCGTTCCTGGCGTGTACTCGTCGCCGCCCTGCTGACCGTGGGCGCCGCGTCGCCGCTTGCCGCCCAGAAGGTGGGTTTTGTGAACACCGCGCGCATCCTGCAGGAAATGCCGGGTCGCCCCGCCGCCGAAGCGCAGCTGCGCGTCGCGGTGGAAGCGCTGGCTGCGCGTCAGCAGGTTATGGTGGATTCGCTCAACGGCATGTTGGCTTCGTTTGAGCGCGACTCCTCCGCGTTGCCGCAAGCCGAGAAGGTGACGCGGTTCCAGGCGATGCAGCTATTTGATGCGCGCTACCGCGACACGCTCGAAGTGCTCGAGCGTGAGAGCCAGGAAGCGCAGGCCTCCGTGATGCAGCCGTTGTTCGACCAGATTCGTCTGGCCCTCGACGAAGTGCGCGCCGCGGACGCCTACTCGATGATTCTCGACTTGTCGCGCGAGGGCAGTCAGATCGTGTCCTTCGACCGCAATCTTGATATCTCGGACAAGGTGTTGACGCGCATTCGTGCGCAGTCGTCGGCGGCTCGTCCGAATACGCCGACCACGCCGCCCGCTGCCCAGCGTCCGGCTCCGGCAGCACAGCGACCGGCGGCTCCAGGCCCAGTGGCCCAGCCGTCCGGCGTCCGACGCCCGTAACGGCGCCGGCGAGTCGCCTTCCCACCAGGCGATGAGCGAGCTGACCGGGACGACGTTGCGGCTCGCAGATATTGCGGCCGCGGTCGGGGGGACGGTGCAGGGTGACGGAGAAGTCCGTCTCTCGCGCATCGCCCCCCTCGATCGCGCTGGGCCCGACGATTTGTCGTTCTTAGCGGCGCAGAAGTACGTAAAGATGGCCAGCGAAACGAAGGCGGGTGGCATTCTCGTGTCACCCGAATTGAAGGACACGCCAGGTGGCTGCGCGAATCGCGTGATTGTCGCGAAGCCGCACGAAGCCATCCTCGCCATTCTGCCGCATTGGTATCGTGCGCCGGTGCGCCCGTTTGTGGGCGTGCATCCTACCGCCATTGTGGATCCAAGCGCCGTGGTGGATGCGGACGTGTGCATCGAGCCGTATGCGGTGGTTGGCGCGCGCGTTACGATTGCCCGCGGCGCGTGGATTGGCTCGCACACCGTGATTGGGGACGGCGCACAGATTGGCGAAGACGTGCGCTTGTATTCGCAGGTGACGCTGTATCCCGGTGTCGTGCTCGGCGCGCGCGTGGCGATTCACAGCGGCTCGCGCGTTGGGAGCGACGGCTTTGGCTACGTGTACAAGGGCGGCGCGCACCAAAAGGTGCAGCATGTGGGCGGCTGCATCATCGGCAACGATGTGGAGATTGGCGCCAACTGCACGATTGACCGCGGAAGTGTTGACCAGACCATCATTGGCGACGGCACGAAGCTCGATAACCTCGTGCACGTTGCGCACAATGTGCGCATTGGCCGTTTGTGTTTGATGGCCGCACAGGTTGGCGTCGCCGGTAGCACGCGCATTGGTGATGGCGTCGTGATGGCGGGCCAGGTTGGCGTTGGCGGCCACGTGAGCATCGGCGATCGCGTCACGCTTACCGCGCAGTCGGGTGCAGTGTCCGACGTGCCGGCTGGCGAGACGTGGAGCGGATTTCCGGCGCGCCCGCACCGCGAAGTGCTGCGGACGTACGCGGCGAGCAATCGCTTGCCCGACCTACTGAAGCGGATTGAGCGGCTGCTTGGACGCGAGGACGCGAAGTGAGCCGCCGCACCATCACGCGCGATGCGACGGTGCAGGGCATTGGGCTTCACCTCGGCCGTCAGTGCACGTTGCGGTTCGTTCCGGCGGCGTCGGGTAGCGGCGTGCGGTTTCGCCGTACCGATGTAGCGGGACAGCCTGAAACGAAAGCGCATGTGTCGGTAGCCGTGGCCGCCGAGCGTCGCACGCAGTTGGGTGAAGGTGATGCCGCGTTGCACACGGTGGAGCACGTGCTGGCCGCCGTCGCGG
>JAYUWY010000515.1:0-2453 GCA_043753285.1 Gemmatimonas sp.
CTTTTTCAATGGCCTCATCGAGCGCCATCCCTTCATCACGTAGCTGATTGGTGAAATCGACGAGCAGAATCGAGCTCTTGATCTCAATACCAATCAGCGCCACGAAGCCAATCACCGAGCTGAAGCTGAGCGTGTAGCCCGTCACCCAGAGGCCGACGAGTCCCCCGATTACGCCGAGTGGAATCACGGAACTCACGATGAGCATGCCGCGGAATGTCTTGAACTCGAGAATGAGAATCGCGAGAATGCCAAAGATGGCAATGAGGATTGCCGCGCCGAGTCCGCCAAAGCTCTGCTGACGGCTTTCGATTTCACCGGCGGCGGTGATGCGGTAGCCGTCGGGCAGAGACAGTGTGTCGAGCACAGCGAGGACTTCGCGCGTCACGCGGTCGGTGTTGAAGCCCGTGCGCACCTGCGATGTCACGGTCACGGCTCGCTCGCCATCGTAATGCTGAATAACCGGCGCTGAAGTCTCAAACTCGAGCGTCGTGAGCTGGCGCACGGGAACCTGCGCGCCGGTCACCGAGCCCGCGTAGATGCGGTCAAGCGCTTCGGGTCCGTGGCGCGTGGGTCCAGGTAGACGCAGCATCACGTCATACTCTTCGCCATCAGCGTCGCGCACGCGTCCGGCGTTCAAGCCCGCGAGTCCGAATCGCACAGCGCGATCAATTTCTACCGTGGGCACGCCGTAGAGTCCGGCCTTCGCCCGGTCGGTGCGCAGGCGCAGATCTGTGCGTGCCACACGCAGCGGGTTCACGACGTCACGTGTGCCCGTGGTGCGCTCTAAGATTCCTTCGACCTGCGAGGAGATGTGGCGCAGTGAGTCGAGATTCTCACCGGTGACACGCATCGCAATCGGCGCGTCAATCGGCGGTCCGTTCTCAAACTCCGTCACTTGAATGCGCGCGGCCGGAAATGCGTCGAACTCCGAGCGCAGCGAATCCAACAGCGCCGGCGTGCGCTCGGCGTGGTACTCCTTCATCAACACGAACAGTTCGCCGCGCGTGGAGCGCTCAGCCTGCGACTGCACGTTGTAATAGATCTTGGGATTGCCGCGCCCCACGTTCGCGTACACGTGGTCCACGGCTTCGCGCCGCTGTAGCGCACGCTCCGCAAATGCGACGGCCGAGTCCACGACAGAGAGCGCCGAGCCCTCGGGCGCGCTGACCGTGACGAGGAACTGTGGCGTGCCGGCCTTGGGGAACAGCGAAAAGCCAATGCTCGGGATGAGTGCGAGTGCGCCCACGAACAGCGCGAGCGCCACCCCGAGCGTGCGAATGGGATATTCCAGCGCCCGGTGCAGCACCTTGGCATACGTCGCATCGATGCCACGGTTGAGCGCGCGCATGAAGATATTGCCGTGCTCGTCCGTCTCTTCCTTGAGGAAAACCGCAGACAAGAACGGAATAATCGTGATAGAGACGAACAACGACGCCGCAATCGTGAACACCACGGCGCCGGGCATCGAGCGAATGAACTTGCCCGCCGTACCAGGCAGCATGAGCACTGGCAGGAAGGCGAACACGAGAGTGGCCGTAGTGCCAATCACTGCCACGAGAATCTGATTGGTCGCCTTAATGGCCGCGTCGGCGCGACTGTAACCCTCGCGCAACCAGCGCGCGATGTTCTCAACCACGACGATCGAGTCGTCCACGAGAAGACCAAGTGCGATGACAAAACCGACAATGCTCAACTGATTAATGCTGTAGCCAAACAGCTTGAGCAGCGTGACGCCAATGGCCAACGACAATGGAATAGACACCATCACGATGCCTGACGCACGGAACCCCAGCGGGAGCAGCGTGAGCACGACGAGTGCGATCGCGATGATGAAGTCCGTGGTCAGCCGCGAGAGCCGCGCCTTTACGTTCTTCGATTGATCAAACGCGCGCTCCAACTTCATTGATCCCGGCAGCGTCGCAGTGAACACGTCCGCAGACGCCCACACGCGGTCGCGCACCGTCATGATGTTCTGGTCTTCTTGCATCGCGGCCGTCACCCACACGGCGCGCTTGCCATTGAAGCGCGCCGTGCTGTTGGCGGCTTCGTAGTCCCAGTCCACCGTTGCCACATCTTGCAGGCGCACCGTGGAGCCAGGTGCGCCGGCAATCACGGTGCTTTGAATCTGCTCCAGCGAGCGGTACCCACCGCTAGTCTTCACGTTGAAACGACGATTGCCCGACTCGGCGCTGCCGCCAGGAATGTTGAGACTCTCACTGCCGAGTGCTTGCAGCACGCGTGTGAGCGGAATGCCGAGTTCGGCGAGACGACCAGCATCGAGCGAGACACGCGCTTCGCGACGCGGGTAGCCCCAGGTTTCCGCGTGCTTCACGCCCGGTAAACGGGCGAGGTCGTCGCGCAGCGAGCGCGCGGCCTTGTCGAGCTCGTGATACGGCGCCGTCTCCGACACCAGCGCGAACTGCACGATGTTCACGTCCGACGGATTGATGCGA
>JAYUWY010000516.1:0-10411 GCA_043753285.1 Gemmatimonas sp.
ATGATCCCTCGCCTTCTGCTGGCGAGACGCGGTACTGCACCCATCCGCCTGGCACGCGATCACTCACCCACCATTCCTGACGACCGCCCATTCCACCGAAGCGCACAAGCTTCGCGCTGAAGGTGCCCGCCGGAGTCGTCACGTTCTCGGTGCCCACCGTGGCACCGTCCACACTCTCCTTGGTGGGGCGCGAGCCAAACATGCCGAGCGAACGCACCATCGTCATCTGCTGGGGCACCATCAGTTCGTTGGCCTCGCGATCGCCCGGCATCTTGCCGCGCATGCGCACCAACTCTTGCACGCCGTCGCCGGCCGATTTGAACAGTGCCTCCAACACGATGGTGTCCGTGCCAGCGATGGTCTTAAAGCGCCACCACTCGCCGTCTTCTTCGCTGCGCGAGATAAACGCGCGCTCGAGAATCTGCTTGTCATCGTCGTCGTCGCTGCGCATTTCCCAGCGCGTCCACTGTCCAGGCTGATACGGCTGGTCAAACACATTCGCGCCCGTGCCGTACACCATGGCGAACAAGCCGCCGATGTATGCCCACGAGAGATCGGCCGTCCACTGTCCCGCCATCGGGCGTCCCACACCCGCGCTCGCGATTGCATCCGCAATGGCGCTGCCTCCGCCGAAAATGCTAGCGAAACGCTCGCGACGTGCGTTTACCGCTTCGAGCTCTGGTGCGGCGAGTCCCGCGCGATCCCCATACGCATAAATGCGCTCCAGACGCGTGCGCAAACGCGAGAACTGCGGCACGGTGAAGTTGCCCGCCTGGGCGGCGCGTGCGGTGGCCTGCTCCCGCACTGTCGTGCGCTCGCGCGCGATGTCCGATTCGTTGTTGGCGCCGCAACGGGCGCGAATGCCAGCGCGCGCGGCGAGCCCGCCAAGTCGGCTACGCGATGCCGAGCCCGCAATCTCAAAGGCCGTTTTGCATTCCCGGAAGCGTCGAATGCGCTGATCGATCTCCGCGAGCTTGGGATCAAGCGCGGCGATTTCTTCGACTTCCTTGTCGTGCGACGTGACAAAGCGATCGAGCACATCCGTGGAAAGCGCGATGTCTTGCGCGACGAGAGGAAGCGCGAGAACCATCAGGGCAGCGGCGACAGCGCCAGCTCGGCGAAGCATAGAATCAGTCCAATGGGAGGGTACACTATTCTGCAAAAAGCGCGCTCCAAACGTAAGTCGGGAGCGCGCCTACACTACGAGCAGACGGAAGCTGCGTTTCAACCTTCCCTCTTAAGTCTTCCGTCTCATTACCGCACCAGCGGTTTGAACTTCAGCCGGTGCGGCTGATCCGCATCCGCGCCCTTTCGCCGCTTCAAGTCTTCGATGTATGACTGGTAGTTGCCCTCGTACCACACGACTTCCGACTCGCCTTCGAACGCGAGAATGTGCGTGGCCACACGATCCAAGAACCAACGATCGTGCGAAATAATCACCGCGCAGCCCGAGAAGTCGAGCATCGCTTCTTCGAGCGCACGCAGCGTGTCCACGTCGAGGTCGTTCGTCGGTTCGTCGAGCAGCAACAAGTTGCCGCCCTGCATCACCGTCTTGGCGAGGTGCAAGCGATTGCGCTCACCACCCGACAAGTTGGCGACGAGCTTCTGCTGATCCGCGCCCTTGAAGTTGAAGCTGGCCGCGTACGCGCGGGAGTTGAGCTCGCGCTTGCCCACCATGATTTGTTCGATGCCACCAGAGATTTCTTCCCACAGCGTGCGTTTGCCTTCGAGCGTGCGCTGCTGATCCTGGTACGAAATGCTCACGGTCTCACCAATCGTGAGCTGGCCGCCATCGGCCTTCTCAAGTCCGTTGATCATGCGGAACAACGTGGTCTTACCAGCGCCGTTGGGTCCGATGATGCCCACGATACCCGCGCGCGGCAAATCAAAGTTCAAGTTGTCAAACAGTAGCTTGTCGCCATACGCCTTCTTCAATCCCTTCGCGCGTACCACATCATTACCGAGGCGCGGCGCCGGCGGGATGATGATTTCGTTCTGCATCACGCGGTCGTTCTGCGCTTCGCTCGCGAGCTGCTCATACGCTTGCAAACGCGCCTTGCTCTTGGCCTGACGCGCCTTGGGCGCCATGCGCACCCATTCCAATTCCTTCTGCAAGGTCTTCTGTCGAGCACTCGCGTGCTTCTCTTCCTTCGCGAGACGCGCCTGCTTCTGATCGAGCCAGCCAGAATAGTTGCCCTCGTACGGCACGCCCTTGCCGCGATCGAGTTCAAGAATCCATTGGGCGACATTATCCAAGAAGTACCGATCGTGTGTGATGGCGACGACGGTGCCCGGGAAGCTCTCGAGGAAGTGTTCGAGCCATGCCACCGACTCCGCGTCCAAGTGATTGGTCGGTTCGTCGAGCAACAACATGTCCGGCTCTTCGAGCAACACCTTACACAGGGCGACGCGACGCTTCTCACCACCGGAGAGATTCGTCACCGGCGCATCCGGCGGCGGCAGACGCAACGCGTCCATCGCGACATCGATCTTGTTGTCGAGATTCCACAGATCGTGCTGGTCGATGTATTCCTGCAGCTTCGCCTGACGCGCCATCAGCGCATCAAAGTCGGCTTCGGGATCCGCAAACTTTTCGGAGATGGCGTTGAACTCGTTGAGCGCGTCGCGCTGCGCCTTCACGGCGAGTTCAACATTGCCACGCACGTCGAGCGATGCGTCGAGGGTCGGCTCCTGTGACAAGTAGCCGATGCGTGTGCCCTTGTGCGCCCAGGCTTCGCCCTGAAATTCCGTGTCCACTCCGGCCATGATGCGCAGCAGCGAAGACTTGCCCGCGCCGTTGGGGCCAAGTACGCCGATCTTGGCGCCAGGGTAGAACGAAAGCCAAATGTCGTCGAGGATGATGCGCGAAGGTGGAACCACCTTCTTCAGCGCCTTCATCACATATATGAACTGCGGGGCCACCGGATTCTCCTATCAGTCGTTGCGGCAGGCGCGGAAAAAGTCGCGCGCCAAGCTTCGAAAGATAGTGCCCTTCAGCCAAATTGAGGGGCGCGGCGGCCTAGCTCGCTGCGGCTTAGCTCGCTGCGGAGCCTAGACGATGCGGCTCAGGACAACGACTCCTACGAGCGCGACGCCTAGCGGTAGCCACGCGGCTTCGAGGGTGCTGCTCAGTGCGCGATAGATTCCAGTGATGCGGTCAGACACAGACAAGCTCCGTAGTGGTTACAGTCTCAGGACGCGCAGGGTGCGCCACTGGTTTCATCGCTATACCCCGCGACTTGGCCTCTTGGTCACGCTGGGGTGCGCGGCTGCGACCACGCCGAGCAACAGTACCGCCGGAGCAGGCTCGCTGCCTGTGACGGTGATCACTGGTGCTCAATCTGGCCCAACCATCGCCTTCGTCGCCGGCGTGCACGGAGGCAAAGTCGCGGCGGTGCGCGCGTTGGAGCAGCTACAGCGTGAGCTCCCCGCCGAACTGCGACGCGGGCGCGTGCTGCTGCTCGCCCCGGCCAACGCGAACGGTTTCCGCGCGGGACTCGCTCAGATCAACCCTGACGATTCGCTCAATCTGAACCGTGTGTTTCCAGGCAATCCCAGTCGACGTCCCACCGAACGCCTTGCTGCCTCCATCGTGCGAGAAATAGTGTCGAAGAGCGACTATTTAGTTGATATGCACGGATCGGACGGCGACGAAGTCGTCGGCAGCTTTGCCTACGCTGCGCGCCCGGGCGTGAACCCATCCGTCGATAGCTCCGCCCTGCTGCTCGCGCGCGCCTGGGGTTCGCCCGTGATTGTGCGCGACGAAGAAGGTCCGCGACTGCTGAGCGAGTCGCGCTTTCTGCAAACGGCGGCGCACTTGAGCAATGTCCCGTCAATTACCGTGTTTGAGGCGGGCAGTACGCGCGAGGACGCAGAGGCCACAGAAGCGTTCGTGAGAGGAGTGCGGTCCACATTGCGCCACTTCGGGATGCTTGAGAGCAGCGCTCCGGCGCCGCGCCCCGAAACACTCTTCTCGCGCCGCGTGGTGACCCTCGCCCCGTCCGCAGGCCGCTGGCAACCGAGTGTCGCGGCTGGCGCTCAGGTGCTCGCCGGTGAACTCTTGGGGCAGTTTACGAGTTCTACTGGAGTGGTTGAAGAGTTTCGTGCATCCGAGACAGGCCTCGTGCTTCATCAACGAAAGGCCGGTGACGTTTCGACTGGCACTCCACTGATCATCGCAGGCACCCGAGCACCGCGCAGCGCTCCTTCTAGCTTTCCGTAATGGATTTCTCCGGCCTCTCCGCCCAACTCTCGTCGAGCCCCATCACGGCCATCGGTCTGATTTTCATGGCCGGTGTCTTCACGAGCTTCAATCCGTGCATCTACCCGATGATTCCGATTACCGCGGCGATCGTGGGCGGACAGACATTGGGCGAAGAGAAGCCACCGCGCGGCCGCACGCTGCTCCTCACAATGGCGTACGTGATTGGTCTCGCCAGCGTGTACTCGACGCTCGGCCTTATCGCCGGCGTGACGGGCACCATGTTCGGTACCATCAGCACCAACCCGTGGCTGTACTTCGCGATGGCCAACGTGCTGATCCTCTCGGCGCTCGCGATGTTCGACGTGATTCCCATTCGTCTGCCAGCAGCGCTCGCAACGCGCGCGGCCACGGCCGGCACGGCCGGACGTGCCAGTGGCGCCTTCATCATGGGTGCAATGTCGGGGCTGGTCGCAGCACCCTGCGGTGCGCCTGTGATGGCTGCGATTCTCACCTGGGTGGGCTCGCAAGGGAGCCCCACGTTGGGTTTCGTGTATCTATTGGTATTCTCGCTCGGCATGTGCGCGGTGCTGGTGATTGTCGGACTCTCGAGCGGCGCGCTCTCGCGTCTGCCGCGCGCGGGCGAGTGGATGAATTGGGTGAAGAAGGGTTTTGGCGTGCTGATGCTCGCCGTCGCTGAGTACTATCTCATTGAAATGGGGAAGTTGGTCCTATGAAGCGACTGCTCGTGACCGCGCTGCTGCTGGGCGCTGCAGCTATTGTAGAAGCGCAGGACACCGGACTTCCCATCGGCACGCAGGCTCCGGCCGCGGTGGTGGAGACGCTCACGGGCGCGCCAGCCAACTTGAGCAGCGTCGTTGGTGGCGGCATGCCAACCGTCATTGAGTTCTGGGCCACGTGGTGCAGCAACTGTCGCGAGCTCGAGCCCACAATTCAAGCTGCGCAGCAGCGCTACGGCACTCGCGTGCGATTTGTGGCGGTGGCCGTGAGCGTGAATCAGTCTGACGAGCGAGTGCGTCGCTACGTCGCCACGCATCTCACAGGCTTCACGCATTTCTATGATCGCCGCGGCCAAGCGGTGACCAACTATGATGTGCCCGCTACGAGCTATGTCGTCATTCTCGACAAAGACGGCAAGGTCGTGTACGGCGCGGTGGGCGGCGACCAGAAGCTCGATGCCGCCATCGCTGCAGTGCTGCGCTAAGAACGCACTAGCCGCCGAGCGTTAACTCAAAGAGCAGCGTCGGCGGCTGCGGCTCGTGCGTGTGATACACACGCAACGTGCGAATCGTAAATGGCTCAGTGATGCGCACCGCCATCATCTTCTTGAGCTTTGTGGCGGTGAGCTCAGGATACAGATTCAGCGTGCAGTGCGGTGTGAACGGCCATCGCGCGACTTGAAACGGTAGTCCGCAAGTTTTAATCGTTTCGTGCAACGCGCGCAGTGGTCCGTTCGGATCCATTCGCAGCGACACGATGTTGCGTCCGATGAATCGCTCGGGCAATCCAAACGTGACGGTGACTGGTGCGGTACGCGCTGCGAGTGGGAGGAGCGCGGCTTTCAGTTGTGCGACGGAAGTATCTGCGGGTAACGGCCCCGCACCCGACGACCCCGTGAGCGTGATGTGCGGCGGCAGTGCGCGCGCCATCTTGGGATCAAATTCGTGTTGCAGCGCGTGAATGCGCGCGGCGAGCTCACCCTCGAGCTCCGCAGTGATGAAGATTCCGCCGCTCATCGAAACGCCATCGAGAATCCAATCGCGGTGCTGCCATCGCGCATCGGCGCGAGCACTGGCTTTAGAAAGAACGCGTCAATGCGATTGTCCGGCCTCGTGCGATGCCAGCGGTGAATCGCCATCGCCGTCACGGTGCCAATACCCGCGCCCACCGTGACATCGCTCAGCCAGTGTCGATTGTCGTGCATTCGCGCGTAGGCAGTAGTGACCGCGGATGTGTAGCTCACGAGCCCAACCCACTTGGCGTGCCGCGGTGCGCGCAGCGCGACTTCTTGCGTCACCGCCGTGGCGAATGCGAACGCCGCTGTCGTGTGTCCCGAAGGCATCGATTCATAGTCGCCCGTAATGCGAAATCCGCGACCGAACTCAAAGTCTCCCGGATCCGTTGGCGAAATCGCCGGCCGGGCGCGCCCAAACAACCCCTTCAACGACCACGTCACGATGCCGCTGACGGTCACGGCTTCCACCGCGCGAAATCCCGTGGTCGCGATGACCGGTTGCTTTGCCAACAAGCCGCCGCCGTACATCACCCAACCCAGTGAAATCGCCACTGGCTGCCCGAAGAGATTGCCATGCCGAGCGACGGCGTCGAGCGTTTGATTGTTCTGCGGCCCGCTGCCCCGCACCGCATCCCGCGCCGATTGATCCGCGAGCGACGCCACCCCGCCCAACGCGGCCGTCAGCGCGAATCCCTTCACCTCCGGCCAGCCAAACGCGGGCGACGGCCGATGCGACGAGGAATCGCGCGCGACCTGCTGCCCAGCCAGATTCGAAGCCAGAACAAGGGAAGCCACCAAGAGGCGCAAGGTTCGCATACCGCCTAGTTTAGCAGGGAGTAGAGCCCTTCGCTGTTCCCTTCCGTCTTAAATCTTCCGTCTTGACCGTGCATTTCGAGATTCGTCCCTTCGCCTCCCATTCCGATCGCGAAAAGTGCGTCGAGCTCCAGGAACTCATCTGGGGCGCCGGCTACTCGGACAAGATTCCCCCCGCGATTCTCCTGGTGATGCAAAAGCTCGGCGGCGTCACCGCCGGCGCATTTGCCGAAGACGGTCAAATGCTCGGCTTCGTCGCTGGTCTCACGGGTCCCAAGCACGGCGTGCTCACGCACTGGTCGGATATGCTCGCTGTGCACCCGTCCGCTCGCGGACTGCAGCTGGGTGAAAAACTCAAGCAGTTTCAGCGCGAGCACTGCGAGCAACTCGGCATCGCGACAATCCACTGGACCTACGATCCGCTGCTCGCGCGCAACGCGCACTTGAATCTCAATCGCTTGCGCGCGCGCGCCGCAGAGTACGTCGAGGCGATGTACGGCGAGACCACCAACTCGTCGTTCCAGGGCGACATGCCCACTGATCGCTTTGTGATTTCGTGGGCAGTGAATCCCGCTGAGTTAGCCGCGCCACTCACCGCAATTCCCGAAGGCACGCCGCTCGTCGTCGGCGCAAACGCGGAGGAACTCCCGTTGGTTGACGCACCTGAAGTGGCCATGCGCGTCCCGCGCGACATCACCGACCTCGTGCGCACCGATCTCGCATCCGCGCGCCGTTGGCGATTCGCCACGCGCCGCGCAATCACGCACTATTTCCAGCGCGACTATCTCGTCGTTGGCTTCGTCGCCGACAACGATGGTGGTCGCTACCTCTTCGCCAAGGCCGGCTCGTGATTCATCTCGACCGCATCGTGCTCCGCGAGATTCGACTGCCACTCGTCGAACCGTTTCGCATTTCGTCCGGTGTGTGGAGCGATCGTCGTATTCTTCTCGTGGAGCTGTACGACTCCAGCGGTGCGATGACGTGGGCTGAGAGCGTGGTGGACGACGCGCCCAATTATTCGTACGAGACGATTGATACGGCGTGGCCCACGCTCGCGCGTTTCCTCGCGCCGCGCCTGCTTGGCAAGCGCATCGAGTCGCACACCGATGTGTTCGGCATTCTCGAGCAAGATGTGCGCGGTCACAACATGGCCAAGGCCGCGCTTGAGATGGGCTGCTGGGCGCTCGCCTCGCTGCAGAATGGCGTTCCACTCGCTCGACTGCTCGGCGGCACGCGCACGCATATCGCCACCGGCATCTCGCTCGGCATCCAAAAGGACATTCCCACGCTCGTCGCGAAGGCAACCGAATCAGTCGCCGCAGGGTACCAGAAGGTGAAGATCAAGATCATGCCTGGGCGCGACATCGAATGGGTGGCTGCTGTGCGCGCGGCCGTCGGTGATGATGCGCACTTGATGGCTGATGCGAACAACGCCTACACGCTCGCGGACGCCGATCGTCTCGCTCAACTCGACGCGTTGAACCTCATGATGATTGAACAACCGCTGTCGCACGACGACATCGTGCGTCACGCGGAACTCCAGAAGCGTCTCACCACACCGCTGTGCTTGGACGAGTCCATCACGTCGCTTGAGCGTGCGCAGGACATGGTGACGCTTCGCGCGGGTCGCATCATCAACATCAAACCCGGGCGCGTGGGCGGGTTTGCGCAGAGTATCGCCATTCACGATTTCTGCGAAGAGAACTCCGTGCCGGTGTGGTGCGGCGGAATGCTTGAGAGCGGCATTGGTCGCGCGTACAACGTCGCACTCGCGTCGCTCTCTAACTTCACACTGCCCGGAGATCTGTCGCCGAGCGCGCGCTATTGGGCGCGCGACGTCGTCACGCCCGAGTGGACGATGGATGCAACGGGAATGGTGAAGGTTCCGCTCGACGCGCCTGGGCTCGGCGTTGCTGTTGACGTCGAACGCATTCAATCACTGACCGTGCGCACCGAGGAGATTCGCGCGTGAGTCACGGATTGCCGCCATCTGTCGCGTCGCAGTTCACAGACGCCGATCGCGAGCTGCTCATCGCGCTGCGCCGGGCCATTCACGCCGATCCTGAGCTTGCGTTTCAGGAGCATCGCACGCAGCACAAGCTGCGCGAGGCGCTGCACTCGATTGGCTTGACAGACGTGCAAGACACGGCGGGCACTGGACTGGTAGTTCGCATTCCCGGCAAGACGAAGGGTGGACCCGTCGTTGCGCTGCGCGGCGATATTGATGCGCTTCCGATTGGAGAGGCGACCGGTCAGCCGTTTGCATCCGTCAACGCCGGTGTGATGCACGCGTGCGGTCACGACATGCACGCCACGTGGACCGTGGGCGCGGGACTTCTGCTCGCGCGCCACGCGGCCGTTGGTGAAGTGCGCCTCGTGCTGCAACCTGCCGAGGAAATTGGCGCCGGTGCGCCCAAGGTGATTGCCAGCGGTGCGCTCGATGGTGTGCAAGCAATCTTCGGCGCGCATGTCGATTGGCGTTACGCCGTGGGTGAAGCGGTCGCCGATGCAGGCCCGCTCGCTGCAAGCACAGACACGTTCTCCATCACCATGCATGGCCGCGGTGGACACGGCGCGCGACCGCAGGACGCCATCGATCCCGTGGTTACGATGGCAGCGTTTGTTCTTGAAGCACAAACCATCGTCTCGCGTCGTCTCGATCCCGCGCTCCCCGGCGTTGTAACCGTCGGCGCGTTCAACGCAGGCTCTGCTGCGAATGTGATTCCGGAATCTGCCACGGTGCTCGGCACCATTCGCGCGACCAAGCCTGAATCACGCAAACTGCTCGTCGAAGAAGTCGAGCGCCTCGCGCATGCCGTCGCCGCCTCGCACCGCTGCAGCGCCACAGTGACCATCACCGAGGGCACGCCGCCGCTCGTGAATGGCGCCCGCGCATCCGCGTGGGCGCAGTCCACCGTGCGCACCGTGCTCGGCGATGACGCCCTACGCTCACTCGCCGTGGCCAACATGGGCGGCGAAGACTTTGCGTTCTATACTGAGCGCATGGATGGTTGCTTCATGCGCGTTGGGACGTGGAGTGAAGGACGTCCGCGCGATGGCGTGCATACACCGCGCTTCGATCCAGACGAGCGCGCGCTGTTTGTTGCGTCCGCTCTGTTGGCTGCCTGTGCGCGCACCGCGAGCGCGGCGCTGCACGGATGAGTGCGCGGCCCGAGATCGTCGCCGTCGATGCGGAGTCCCCAGACCCGGGCATCATCGCGCGTGCCGCAAAAATCATTCGCGACGGCGGACTTGTCGCGATGCCTACAGAAACTGTGTACGGACTCGCGGGCAATGCACTGAGTCCCGAAAGCATCGCGCGCATCTACGCTGCGAAGGGACGTCCCTCGCACAATCCGTTGATTGCGCATGTCGCGGATGCTGCGCAAGCGCAATCGCTGAGCGCCGAGTGGCCGATGATGGCTCGCGAGTTGTCCGCGCACTTTTGGCCCGGCCCGCTTACGCTCGTTGTGCGACGCAAAGCCATCATCCCCACGGAACTCACTGCAGGACTCGACACGTTCGGCGTGCGCGTGCCTGATCACCGCGTCGCGCTTGCATTGATTCGCGCGGCCGGTGTGCCGTTGGCGGCGCCGAGTGCGAACAAATTCACGGAAGTGTCGCCCGTGACTGCAGCGCAG
>JAYUWY010000517.1:0-2452 GCA_043753285.1 Gemmatimonas sp.
AGCGTCGTCTGTCCAAGTCCCGGCGGACCAAACAAAAGCGTGTGGTCCAATGGCTCGCGACGCGCTTTGGCAGCGTCGATGTAAATGCGCAGCGCGTCTTTGACTTTGCCCTGGCCAATAAACTCTTCGAGCCGCTGCGGGCGCAGCGACAGCTCCACCACCGACTCGTCGGTGAGGGCCTCAGGCGTGGTGATCTCGGCGCGCGACATAGTGGAGAATCTACTTCGAGAGCGCCGCGAGTGACCGGCGGATTAGGTCGGCAGTGGTCTCGCCCTTTGTCCCGCCCTCGAGCGACACACGCACTGCGCGCTCGGCGTCGGCGGTCTGATAGCCCAGCGCCACGAGGGCGCGCACGGCATCTGCGCTCGGGCCGCCGCTCGGAATCGCCTTGCCCGCTGTACCGGTGTCCAGCGCGCCTTCGAGCTTGTCGCGTAGCTCCAGCACGAGTCGCTCCGCGAGCTTCTTGCCCACGCGCGGCACGCGTGTGAGCGCGGTGAGGTCGCCCTCACGAATCGCACGCACGAGCCGCTCACCGGTGAGCGTGCTCAACAAGTTCATCGCCAGCGACGGCCCCACGCCGGTGGTGCCCAACAAACGCAGAAACAGTTTGCGTTCGTCAGCGTTGGCGAAGCCGTACAGCGTGGTGGCGTCTTCGCGCACGACCATCGCCGTGTGCAGCGCGAGTTCTCCGCCAACACGCGGCAAGCTCTCGAGCACCGAGAGCGGCACCATCACTTCGTACGTGACGCCGCCGCTCGTGCGCAGTTCAATGCGATCGAGTGCCGAAGCTGCGAGTGTGCCGTCGAGTCGCGAAATCACTTGAGGCCCCGTGGGAAGCGCATCGCGCAGGTGAGTGCAGCTGCGACGCCGTCGGCGGCGTCAGCGGGCTGCGGTGCGCTCTTGAGTCGAAGCAACTTGGTCACCATAAACTGCACCTGCGTCTTCGTCGCTGCACCGGTGCCGACGACGGCCTTCTTGATCTCGGACGGCGAGTACTCAAAAATCGTGACGCCCGCTTCTTGTCCGGCGAGCAGAATCACACCGCGCGCATGGCCCAACACCAGCGTCGTGCGCACATTGCGCGCGTAAAACACATCTTCGACAGCCATTGCTTGCGGCTGATGACGTGCAATCAACTCGCGCACACCTTCGCTGATGTCGTGCAAGCGCTTGGGTAGCGGCGCGTCAGCCTTGGTGCGAATCACTCCACACTCAACGAGTGTGGGAGTCACGCCGGCTCGTACGACTCCGTAGCCGGTCACCGCAGTGCCGGGGTCTATGCCGAGAATCAGCACGACACGCCGGCTTCGCGCATCACGCGTCCATCTCCGGCATGTCCATGTCGAAGTTCGCGTCCACTTTCTGGATGTCGTCGAGATCCTCGATTTGCTCGAGCAACTTGATGAGCGCGACTGCGTTCTCGCCTTCGACACGCACCGTGCTCTTTGGCACCCACGTGAGAACGGCTTCGGTCGCGACGAGTCCGTGCTTCTCGAGCGCTTCCTTCACCGCGTGCAAATCGGCCGGCGCGGTGGTAATGGTGAACGTGCCGTCTTCGGCGCTCACATCTTCGGCACCAGCCTCAAGCGCCTGTTCCATCACCGTGTCTTCGCTGCGACCGTTGGCGGGAAAATAAATCTCGCCTTTGCGGTCGAACATAAACGCCACGGAGTTCACTGCGCCGAGGTTGCCGCCGCCGCGCGAAAGCTTGGCGCGGATTTCAGCCACGGTGCGCGTGGCGTTGTCCGTGAGCGCCTGAATCATCAGCGCGACGCCGCCAGGTCCGTAGGCTTCGTACACGGCTTCCACGTACTCCACGCCTTCGAGCTCGCCCGTGCCTTTCTTGACGGCGCGCTCAATGTTTTCCTTGGGGCACGACTGCGCCTTGGCGTTTTCGATGGCCGTGCGCAGGCGCGGATTACCGTCGGGATCGCCACCGCCGTGCTTGGCCGCGACCGTGATTTCGCGCAGCAGCTTCGTAAACAGCGCGCCGCGCTTTTTATCCGTCGCGGCCTTGTAGTGCTTGATCTGTTTCCACTTACTGTGGCCGGCCATGGTCGAGACGGATGACGGATGACGGAGGACGGAAGCGTGTGCTTCCCGAATGGCAGAAATGTAACGGCCGCCAGAGCTCAATGCCCCGGCGGCCGTCTTAAATCATCCGTCATCCGTCATCCGTCCTAGTTGAATCTCACTGTCATCGCCGCCCGCAGCCCGCTCACCGAAGTGGCCGAGCCATCGGCGATCGAGTACAAGTTGCCCATGCTGTAGCCGAGCGACGGGAAGAGTCCGAAGCGGCCGACGGGGAAGCGAAGGCGCACTCCCGCAGTCATGAGGTTTCCCGCGCGAGCACCACCAACCTGCCAGAGACGCACTTCGAGATTGGGCTGAATCAACAGCTCGTTGCGCTCAATGCTCACGGCGCCCGCGACGTTGAACACGTTCTCAGCGG
>JAYUWY010000518.1:0-2451 GCA_043753285.1 Gemmatimonas sp.
AACGTGGGGTCGCCGCTGCGCCTCGACGCGGATGTGCTGGCGGCAATCTTCACGGGCGTCGTCACCACGTGGAATGATCCCGCGATTGCGGCGCTCAACCCAGGAGTGACCCTTCCCTCGTTGCCTATTCTCGTTGTGCAGCGCGCGCGGGTGACGGGCACGAGCGCACTGTTTACGCGCTACTTGGAATCCAGCGCGCGTTGGCGCGATGCTGAGTCGCGCGGCGGGACGCTGACGACTGTCGGCTCACCCGTGGAAGGCAATGAAGGCGTGACGGCCGCAATTAGCGCGAGTGTGGGCGCGATTGGCGTCGTCGAGTACACGTACGCGCAGCAGGCCGGGCTGGCAGTGGCGGCGCTCAAGAATGTCTCGGGCGCTTATGTGTTGCCCTCGAGTGCGGCAATCTCTGCCGCGGCCAACGAAGTCCTGACGCCGGCCGCGATGGACACGGCGACGGGCGCCGTGGGAGCCAAGTCCGCGGCCGCGTACCCTGCGGTCGCCGTGACGCGTGTGTTTGCCGATGCCGCCCTCGGTGACTCAGTGCGAGGCGCGCACTTCATCGCCTTTGCCCGATGGGCGCTCACGGATGGCGCGAGCGTCGCCGCGGACGTAGGCTACGCACCACTGCCTGAGCCCGTGATTGCACGTGCGCGGCAGCGACTCGCTGCACTCCGCGCTGGCACCTGCCCCTCACCTCGCCCCCAGTGACCGCACCGAAGCAGCTCGAGGGAAACGAACAGCGCATCGCCGCCATCGACATTGGGTCCAATTCGATTCGGCAGATCGTCGCAGACGTGTTTCCCGACGGCACGATTCGCGTGCTCGATGAAATGAAAGCCGCGCCGCGCCTCGGTTCTGGCGTCAGCGAACTCGGCAAACTCGACGACGCGCGCATGGACGAAGCCGTCGAAGCGCTGACGCGCATGGCGACGCTCGCGCGTCAATCTGGGGCGAAGCAGGTCGAAGCCGTCGCGACGAGCGCCGTGCGCGACGCGTCCAACGGGCAGAGCTTCCTCGCACGCGTGCGTCGCGAAACCGGACTCAAAGTCAAAGTGCTCGGTGGCGACGAAGAGGCGCGTCTCGCGTATCGTTCGGCGCTCGCGCACTTCGAGCTGGGAGTGGGACGGTCGGTGGTGATGGACATCGGCGGTGGTTCGCTCGAGCTCGCGCTCGCGGCCGAAGGCCTCGTTGATCGCTTGCTGACGTTTCCATTTGGCGCCATTCGCCTCACTGAGAAGTTTCTCAGCGGACGTCCTGGCCCCAAGAGCGTGAAGAAGTTGCGCAAGCACGTGCGCCAAGCGATTCGCAAGGCGCTGCCCGTGCGCGATTGGCGTGGTGCCGAAGTAATTGGCTCCGGCGGCACGTTCACCAACCTTGCCGGCATGTTTCTCGCGCGACAGGGCATCAAAGTGCGCAGCGTGCACGGCACGCGCATTCCGCGGCACGAGGTGGAACACATCCTCGAGCAGTTGAGCACAATGACGCCAAGCGAGCTGCTGGAAGTGGAAGGACTCAACGCGGGCCGCGCAGACATCATCGTCGCGGGACTCGCGGTGGCGGCGGAGGTCATGGCGCGCGTGGAGCCGCGCGAACTCTCAGCGAGCGGCTTTGGCATTCGCGAAGGCTTGTTGCTCGAGTTGGCGCGCGTGAAGCCGGTGATTGCAGATCCCGGCGAAGCCCGTGCGCGCTCGGTGCTCGCGTTTGCTGAGAAGTGTCACTACGAAGCACCGCATTCACAGCAGGTGCAGGGCTTGGCGCTCCAACTGTTTGATGCGCTAGGGGCGCGGCTCGGGTGCGAGCCGAGCGAGCGCCAGACGTTGGCCGATGCGGCGCTGCTGCACGATGTGGGCTACCACATCAATTATCAGCGGCATCACAAGCATTCGTTCCATCTCATTCAGCATGCCGATTTGTTGGGCATCGCGCCGGATGAGCAGATCGTGATTGCGCATGTCGCGCGGTATCACCGCGGGGCCGAGCCCAAGCGTAAGCATGAGTTGTACTGGCAGCTCGACCGCGACACGCGCGAGAAGGTGCGGCGCTTGTCTGCCCTGCTCCGCGTGGCGGATGGCCTCGACCGCGGACACGTGCGCGCGGTGGACAAGATCAAGGTTCGCTGGGTGGAGCGTGCGATTCGCATCACACCCGTCGCCAAGCGCGCCGCGGCGCCGCTGCGTTTGGAGCTGTGGGGCGCGAGCAGAAAGTCAGCGCTGCTTGCGGAGGTTGCTGGCGTGCCTGTCGAGATCGTGGGCCCCGACGGCGTGGTGTATGTCGCCGACGGAGCCGAAGCGGACTGAGTTAGATCCCCACCTCAAACGAGGTGCGCAGACCCCACCCGCCGCGTGTTGCACCAGTGACACCATCACGGAAGTCGTCGCGCATGAGCTCACCTTGCATCTTCACGCGGTGCGCGCGGAAGTAGCGCGTGAGTACGACCGACCGCTGTTGCTG
>JAYUWY010000519.1:0-2444 GCA_043753285.1 Gemmatimonas sp.
CGTGCGCCAGGAATCACCGCAACTTCTACTTCGTATGTGCCAGTCATTGGAGAAGCAGCGATTCCCACGCGCTCCACGCGGCCTACGAACTCCACGCCAGGATACGCATCAAACTCTACGAGCGCGCGCATGCCTTCGGTGAGGCGCACGGCTTCGCGGTCGGCTGCACCCGCGCGCAAGACGAGTCCGTTGCGATCCACGCGCACCACGAACACCGGAGTTCCCGGCCCCACGAGTTGACCAGCCTCGATCTGACGTCGCAACACAACACCAGCTGCCGGCGCACGCACCTCGGCGTACTGACGATTGAATTCCGCCGCGCGCAGTTGGGCTTCGGCAACTTGCAGACCCGTGCGCGTGTCCTCGAGCTGCGAGAGCGTGGCTACGGAATCGCGATGCAAATTCTCGACGCGCGCGAGGTCGCGGCGCGCTTTGTCGCGCCCTTCGCGCGCGGCCTCAACCGCCGACTCAATCTCGGTGAGTGAGAGCGCAGCTAGTAGCTGGCCTTCAGTCACGCGATCACCAGCATCTACTGCGACGCGCGCAACGACACCGCCAACTTTGAAGCCCAGCGGTACTTCTTCCTTTGCGCCCAAAATGCCAGTGAGCGAGATGTCGGGCTCCGCCGTCCGGAACTCCGGCGTGATGATGCGCACGGGAATCGGCGCAGATTCTTCGGTAGCAGGTGCAACCTCGGCGCTGCACGCGATGATTGTTGAAGCAGCTAGAACGAATGCGATGCGGGCAATCACGGCTGAGTCCTCGGATAAAGCGCGGCCGCGCGATCGAGCTCGATGCGCCGCAAGTAGTAGTCGTAGGTAGTGAACACGGCGTTGAGCTGCGCGGCAGTGCGCGAGACGCGCGCCTCGCTCAGCTCGAGCGGTGATGCGAGTCCTTCTTCGGCGCGACGACGCACCAATTGATAGGTGCGGTCAGCGGCTTCGGACTGCGATGCGGCAGTTTCGATAGCTTGCTTGGCCACCGCAGCAGCCTGCCACGCGAGGCGTACTTGCAGCTCCACGCCGCGGCGCGCGTCTTCGCCTTGGAGTGCGTAGCGCTCCGATTCCAACTGCGCAGAGTGCACGCGCGCAGCATCGCGACCGCCGTTGAAAAGGTTCCACGATGCAACAACGCTCACGAGCGCGAAGTCGGCATCACTCTTGAAGCGATACTCATTGCCTTGCACGCCGTAGTCCAATGCGACGGCCAGATTCGGCATGAAGCTGGCGCGTGCCATCGCGCGCTGAGCGTCTGCTACGCGCTGTCCTGCGGCGAGCGCTTCCAACTCTTCGCGCCCGCCGAGTCCGGAAGCCAGTGCGACTTCGAGCGTGGGCAGCACGTCGAGTCCAAGAGCGTCCGGTTCGAGCATCACTACGGAATCGGTCATCGCGCGGCCAATCATCATATTGAAGCTCTGGCGCGTGGCGTCCTTGAGTTGCGCGGCTTCGGACTCGCGCTGTTGCGATTCGCTGAGTTCAGCGCGCGCACGCGAGAGTGCATCGGGTGTGGCACGACCGGCATCCACCAGCGCTGACATCACGCGCACCTGATCTTCGAGCAACACACGCGTCGCCGCGCGCAGCTCCGCGAGTCGCAGCGCCTTGGCGTGATTCACATACGCGCTGCGAATCTCTGACGAGAGTTGGCGTTCAGCGGCTCCAAATGATGCCGACTCCGCATCGCGAACCGCGTTGGCCGCCCGGTAGCCAGAGAAGATCTCCGCTTGGAAAATCGGCTGCGAAATTCGCACCGCCGTCTCCTGCTTCACCGGCAAGCGCAGATCGATGTTCGTCGGAAACTGTGGCGATCCCAACAACCCATTGAGCGCCTCGAAGGCCGGGTTGATCAGCTCGCCGAGGTTCACGACGCGACCCGACACGTTCGTGTAGCGCGCGTTGAGTGTGGCGCTCGGGAAGAAGTTGCCGCGAACTTCGCGAACCAACGCCTCGGAGCGCTGCACATCGAGGGCGCGTTGGCGAATGGAGAGGTTCTGCTTCAACCCCTCGCGGACGTATGCATCGAGTGCTCCCTGCGCCGCAGCGACTGACGGAAGGAGGAACAGCAGGAGTCCAAGCGAGCGGGGCTTCATCGGGCGGGTGGCGGTGGTGGCCAGATTTAGAGGTCAGCCTCTAGTACTGGGGAAAATATTAGAGGGTTTCCACTACTTGTCAATAGTGGAGGCGACCCTCTATTTTCCGTACAGATGCCGACCCCCTCCCTAGACCCCACGCCTCAGGCCGTCGCCGAGGTTGACCCAACGCGTCTGGCCCGCGCGCCTCAGCAGGAGCGTGGGCGTCAGCGGGTGGACCAGATTCTCGATGCCGCGGAGCAGGTGTTTGCGGCGCAGGGAATTGGCGACACGTCGATGCAGATGATTGCCGACCGGGCCGGCTCGTCCGTGGGGTCGCTGTACCACTTCTTTCCCAACAAGGACGCGATCGTCG
>JAYUWY010000520.1:0-2444 GCA_043753285.1 Gemmatimonas sp.
AATGCGCATTGTTGCACTTCACGGTTGATTCTACACGGAGGCGCCGCGCGAACGTTGGGCCCAGAGGGCGCGCCGCGCAACGGAACGGTGACGGGCCGCGCCCGAGTCAGGCGTATGCTCGGCGCTCCCCGGTCCCGGAGCGCGCCTGCCCAATGTGCGTCGGCCTTACGTGTAATCATGGCGTCCTCGGATGTCGGATGTGAGGTTATGTTACTGCGGAAAATATCGCCCCGAGTTGTCCCCAGAGGAGTGCTCGATGAAGGAGACTGAGATACCCGCGCCGTGGACGATTGGCTACCACGTGCGGTTCGTGCCCAGCATGCTGGCGGGACGCATGCGGCCGGAGCCGCGCAGCGGCTTCGGAGCGCACCTTGGGGTGATGCTCCCGATCGCGACGGCGATCGCGGTGGTGATGTTGGTGGTCGGCATTCCCGGCGTGGCGGCGGGCGGCGGCCGCATCGGTAGCGTGATCCTCACTGCGCTCGGTGGTGCGGGCTTGATCGCGCTGGTGGTCGTGAGTATCGCCGCCCAATCGGCCGAACCGCGGAGCTACGCGCGCTTTGCGCTGTCGGTGTTTTTCTTCACCGTGGTGCTCGGCATCACCACGGGAGTATTCGCCGTCCGGCTACAGGGGGACGCGTGGGGCGGGGCGATGGACGGAGCCGTTGTCCTGGGCGCCACTTTGGTCGGGTACGTTGTCGGGTTGGTTGCCGGCTACTGGTGGCAGGTACTCGGCGCGTTCGGCAAGATGGTTGCGGTATTGGCATACCCCGGGATCATCGGCCTCATCGTCCTAGATCTCGTGCTGCTTTTGGAGTAGAGAGCCGCGAGTGAGTCCCACCGCGCGTTCTCAGACAAGCGCGTGAAGTCGGCGAGGAACACGCGCGCACTATCGGCGATTGCGGCGGCGTGCTCCGCGCTCAGCTCGGCGCGCGGTTGAGCGCATGCGACCGACCCGAGCAAGATCAGGAGTGCGGCGTTTCGAGCCTGCATCTGTCGCTCCTCGTAACGGTTCGAGGCCTCTGCATCCGTATAACGTGTGCTTCTGCTGCGGACACTCCATAAACTGCGGCCGCGCCGCGGCCGCTACAATAGCGTGGCCGACGGCAGCAAGCGTCGTTATACGGCGGCGCATCGAGTCAGCGGGTACAGTCATGCGACATGGCGGCCTGAAGCGGACACTAATGCTGCGCGCGAGGTCAGCTAATCTCACCGCACTTCGAAATTGTCAACGTCGTTCGAAGGGAGCTGCGGTGCAGCCACAGGAGGGCCAGTGTAGTCAATCAAACATGACTTCATTTCAGCGGGGCGACTGACATACGCTTTAGTCGGGCGAGTTCAACGAATCGCCGGACGCAACAATTGTAAATACTGCGATGGTGGGGACGCCGTCTTCATCGCGAGCAACCAATGCAATACGATTGTGCTTCACGCGAATGAGCGAAGTGGGGCGAAGCTCTGACGGAACGTGAATTGATGCTACTCGAGATCCAGTGAGATTCCAAACGTCCAACATGTAATTGCGACGGGCAATCTCGCGGAGGACCCAGAGCCGACCCTTGTCATCACGTGTAAGTCCGCGCAGCGCGGGACGGAAGCGCGGAACAAGCGACTCATCCCATAAAGTGGCCGCGCCACCAATCTGGTTCAGCTCAGATCGGAGGGTCGAAATTGCAGAATCTCTTTCGATTTCTGACACGGGCAATCGGCCCGAGTCGGCTATAATGCGCGCTACACTTCCAAGTTGCCCACGAGCGAATCCAAGAATTTCGTAGATATCGGTCCGTGCACACCAAAGCAGGCCCTCTCGGTCAAGGTGAATCAGAGGAGAAGGACTGAACGGGAGTCCTACGAATCCCCCAGTGCGACCTGGGATGCTTTGTGCACCGAGAGTCTGGCTCGGGCAACTTTGCGGGAACGGAAACGTGTCAGCGACTGATCCATCACGAGCGAATGTTACGAGCGCTCGCTTGGAAGAATCAGCATCGGGCACAAACAGGACGTCAGTGATCAGTCCTTGAGAGTCGACGGACGCGTTCCAACGATACTCGTAACTGTGCGGTGGCAGCGAATTCTGGCCAAGAAAGGCACCGGACATTCCGTACCGGCTGAGGCGCTGGTTCCCGAAGTCGCGGAGCCACATCTCATCGTTTGGACCAAGGCGAAATCCGTTCGCCATACCAAGCTCTCCGGGCCCACTTCCGCTAGTTGCCACGTACTGCCCAGTGTCGCCGAGGTGTCGAAACCTTCGTAGCGACTGGGTGGGTCCGTCTAGAACCCATACGCTGGAATCACTGGCGATCTGTAAATCAAGTACGACGTTCAAGGACGCGACTCCGTCCTCTGCTCCTCCGAACTCTGCAGAGCTGAGCAGAGACCATGTGCTAGTGTCCTCGGCTTGCTTAGGTTCCGGCGCACAGCCAAGCAAGCCTCCAGTGAGCATG
>JAYUWY010000521.1:0-2443 GCA_043753285.1 Gemmatimonas sp.
CACAGCCAGCGCGTCGGGTCCAACACGGACAGAGTGAGATTCGAACTCACGATACCTTTCGGTATGCCGGTTTTCGAGACCGGTGCCTTCAACCACTCGGCCATCTGTCCCACAGACTGCGAAACCTAGTGGGATGAGGCGATGGGTTCAACGGGGACGACGGGACTGAAAGAAGGCGGTCAGGAGGGTCCCGCACTCCTCTTCCATCACCCCGCCCTGCACCTCTGGCCGGTGATTGAGCTTGGGATGCCGCAACAAGTCGTGCACCGAGCCAGCCATCCCCGCTTTGTCGTCCCACGCGCCGAAAACCACGCGAGCCAACCGCGTGTGCACAATCGCGCCCGCGCACATCGCACAAGGCTCAAGCGTCACGTACAACGTGGCCGACGTGAGCCGCGAATCTCCAATCGCATACGCCGCCGCCTTGAGCGCGCGCATTTCCGCGTGCTGCGTGGCGTCCTTGCCGGCGATCATTGAGTTACCCGCGCGCGCCATCACCTGCCCGTTGTGCACGAGCACCGCGCCAACGGGCACTTCGCCGGCCTTCCCTGCCTTTTCCGCTTCAGTCAGCGCCTCACGCATCCAAAACGCATCTTCCTCGGCGCGCGAAGCGAACGTCACTGGCCCGGAACGCATCAAGCGGTCGCGAACACGATGTGATCGCCCGACACCTTCGCCACGATTGCATCGCCGTCCTTGAACTTGCCCTCGAGCAACGCGAGTGCGAGCGGATTCTGCAGCAGCTTTTGAATCGCGCGCTTAAGTGGACGCGCGCCAAACGCGGGGTCGTATCCCTCCGCTGCAAGCAGCGACATCGCCTCATCGCTGAGCGTGAGCGTCAACTTGCGATCAGCCAGCAGCTTGTCGAGACGCGACAACTGCAAGCCAACGATGTGACTGATCTGATCCTTGCCGAGCGGACGGAAGATGACGATGTCGTCCACACGATTGAGAAACTCCGGCTTGAACTGGCTGCGCAGCGCCGAGGTCACCTGCGTCTCCACCAGCGCCCAATCGCTGCCCGCGTGCTCGAGAATCCACGTGGAGCCCACGTTGCTCGTCATGATGATGACGACGTTGCGGAAATCCACCGTGCGACCCTGCGAGTCGGTGAGACGCCCATCGTCGAGAATCTGCAGCAGGATGTTGAACACATCCGGATGCGCCTTCTCGATTTCATCAAAGAGTACCACGCTATATGGACGACGACGCACGGCTTCAGTGAGCTGTCCGCCTTCGTCGTAGCCCACGTAGCCGGGAGGCGCGCCGATCAGGCGAGACACCGCGTGCTTCTCCATGTACTCCGACATATCAATGCGCACCATCGCCTGCTCGTCGTCAAACAAGAACTCGGCGAGCGCCTTTGCCGTCTCTGTCTTTCCCACGCCCGTGGGGCCGAGGAAGATGAACGAGCCGATGGGGCGATTGGGATCTTGCAATCCCGCACGTGAACGACGCACCGCGTTCGCCACGGCTTCGACGGCTTCTGTTTGCCCGACGACGCGCTTGGCGAGCTCCTTGTCGAGACGCGTGAGACGATCACGCTCACCTTCGAGCATGCGCGCGACAGGAATGCCCGTCCAGCGCGCGACAATCTCCGCGATGTCGTCCGCCGTGACTTCTTCCTTGAGATACCGCGCGGTGCCCGAGCGCTCAGCCAGACGAGCTTCGACGTCCTTCAACTCTTGCTCAAGCTTCGGCACCGTGCCGTATTGGATTTCTGCAGCCTTCTGCAAGTCACCCGCACGCGTGGCCTTCTCCACTTCGGTGCGCTGCTCTTCGATTTTTGTTTTGAGCGTGCCGACTTCACCGAGCGCGTCCTTCTCGAGCTGCCACTGCGCCTTCATGCCGGCGCCGGTTTCCTTCAACTCGGCGAGCTGCTGTTCGATGGCACCGCGACGCTCGACTGACGCGGCGTCCTTCTCCTTGGAGAGCGCCTGACGTTCGATCTCAAGCTGCACGACTTTGCGCTCAACTTCGTCAATCTCCTGCGGCAACGAGTCAATCTCGATGCGCATGCGCGACGCCGCTTCGTCCATCAGGTCGATGGCCTTATCGGGCAGAAAGCGATCACCGATGTAGCGATTGCTAAGCGTGGCCGCGGCAACGACTGCACCGTCCGTGATGCGCACGCCGTGATGCGACTCGTAGCGCTCCTTCAAGCCACGCAGAATTGCGATGGTGTCTTCAACCGTCGGTTCGCCGACGAGCACAGGCTGGAAGCGACGCTCGAGCGCCGGATCCTTCTCGACGTGTTTGCGATACTCGTCGAGCGTCGTGGCGCCAACGACACGCAGTTCGCCGCGGGCGAGCATCGGCTTCAGCATGTTGCCGGCATCCATCGAACCTTCGCCCTTCCCCGCGCCGACGAGCGTGTGCAGTTCGTCGATGAACACGACGAACTTGCCTTCGCTCGAGATGATTTCCTTGAGCACTGCCTTGA
>JAYUWY010000522.1:0-10375 GCA_043753285.1 Gemmatimonas sp.
ATGGCAGGCGAAGCGGACGGCAGTGCAGCACCTACCGGCAACGACGTCACGATGCCACAGTGCATCGTCGCACCGAGCGGCGAGTTGCGCACAACAATCTGCAAATCGCCGGCGCCGAGTGTGGCGTCGCCGTTATCAATAAAGAAGCGCACGTACATGTTGTCGATATTCGCGATCGGTGCGCCGCCGTGGCTCACCGCGCCGAGGAAATCGAGTTGGCCACCGAACTGCGTGATGATGAGGCGCCAGTCAGACACACCGGGCGGCAATGCGCCGAGTGCGGGGCTGTACTCATAGACGGTGCTGGAGAAGACGGCGCAGATTGGATCGGACGGATCCGCACAGACTTTGGCTTCAAGGACCGGCGCGAGCTGCGCTGACGATTCTACCACCGGACGAAGCGGCGACTCGCACGCGGCGAGGCCGAACAGCGTGAGCGCGACCACGACGGCGCGCTGTGAAAGCAATCGCATAACCCTGCTTCGCATGAGTGGTCGAGCGCGATGATGGCAGAAACGAGACACCGAGCAATTTATAGACGCTTGGTAACTCGGCAAGTTCCGTAAGTCACGCAGTCCCTTACAATTACGCCGTCTGCAAAATTAAAGGCCGTATTGTGCCGCTCTTACCGCAATATCGCGCGCACGGAGTCGAGCGTGCCGTCAGTCGCCGCCGGTGTAAGGCCGAGCAACTGCGCCATCAGCGAGTAGACGTGCACGTTCCCAAGCGCAGGCACCACACGTCCGCGCACGACGCGCGGGCCGGCCGCGATGAACAGTGCACCCATCGATCGGAGAGACGGATCGTAGCCGTGTGCGCCACCACCGCGCCAATTGGTCTCGCGCCACCGCGCCACCTGCGCGCGCGAGGTAATCGTCCAGCCCTCGTCGGCGACAGCGACAATCTCGGTGATGCGCGAATTGTCATTGAAGTGAAAACGCGCCGGCACTTCGCCTTTGCGATACACCTGCATTCGCGGATGCGCCGTGCGCAGCGCGCCGTACACGCGATCCGTCGCGCCTGGCTTCGGCGCAATCGCCGCAACGGGCGTCCAGTCAACCACGTCCACGTCGCGCAATGCGATGTAGTCATCCAGCACAATTGCGCGCTCAGGTGACGACGGCGCCATCCCGTGATCCGACACCACAATCACCGTGACCGACTGCTGCAGTCCACGCGCCGCAATGCCGTCAATCAACGCGCCAATCGCGCTATCTACCATCGCAATCGCGCTATCCACTTGCGGCGAGTCAGGTCCGCTTCCGTGCCCCGCCCCATCTACATCATGGAAGTACGCCAACATCAATGACGGCGCCTGCTCTGCGGGCATAGACAACCACTCGAGCAAGCGCTGCACTTTGTCCGCATGCGGTTGGTCGTGCCAATACCGACTCCACCACGTGGGGCGCGTACCCATGATCGCTGCCTCCGAACCTGGCCATCCCACGACGGCCGCACGACGTCCCTGCAACTCCGCCGTCACCCAGATCGGTTCACCACCCCACCATCTCGACTCCGACTGCGCCAACGTGTCGCGCAGCGTGAACGAACCGAGCACGGAATCGCGCATCGCGTTCGCAACGATGCCGTGGTGCTCGGGCGTGAGCCCCGTGACAATCGTGTAGTGATTGGGGAATGTCTTGGACGGAAACGACGGCACCAGTCGCTCCGCACGCGCACCGCGCGCGGCGAGTTCGCGCAGTCGCACGGCACCAGGACGATTGATGTAGTCCCAGCGGAATCCGTCGAGCGAAATCAAGATGACGCGCGGTGCAGCCGTCGCGCGTGCGTCGGTGTCATTGTTCGCGCGGCACGAAAGCGTCGCGACGACAAGTAGTGCAAGCACAAACCAACGACGTGCATTCACGACGACACCTGCTCCACGGTTGGATCTTCTTCGGTGAGGAATCGCCGCAGAATCTTGCCCACCATACTCTTGGGTAGTTCTGTCTTGAACACGACGCGCGCAGGCACCTTGAACGGCGCCATGCGCTCCTTGCACCACTGACGAATTTCTGGCGCAGTCACAGCCTGTCCGCGACGCCGCACAACGAACGCCACAGCGACTTCGCCTTGCGCTGCATCGGGAAATCCGCGCACGCCAACCTCGGCCACTGCCGGATGCGCTGAAATCACCTCTTCAATCTCGCGCGGCCATACCTGCATGCCGCGCATCTTGATGAGATCCTTCTTGCGATCGACGATGAAGAGATAGCCATCTTCATCCATGTAACCGAGGTCGGCGGTGAAGAGCCACGTGCCACCGCCGGGACCCGCGCGTAACATCTGCGCCGTCTCTTCGTCGTTCTTCCAATAGCCGCGCATGACTTGCGGGCCAGTAATCAGAATTTCACCAACGGCATTGGGCTCGAGAATCTTGTTCGGATTATCCGCGTCAACGATGAGCACATCCACATCAGGCAGCGGCGTGCCCACAGAGCCCGGCTTCTGCGGACCCTGCAGCGGTGACACCGTCGCGGCCAATGCAGACTCTGTGAGTGCATACCCCTCAAGAATTCGCGCGCCCGTCACTTCTTGAAACCGCTTCATCGTCTCAGCCATCATCGCCGCTGCACCAGAGACGCAGGCTTTCATCGACTGAAAGTCCACCTTCCCCGCTTGCACGCGCTTGTGATTAAGCAACGCATTGTAGAGCGACGGCACGCCACAGAACACGGCCGGACGCGTGGTCTCAATGGTCTTGACGAGATCATCGATGTCACGCGGGTTCGGTACTAACGCGATGGGATTGTGTCCGAGAAAACACACGGATTGTACGCCGCAGGCGCCGTATGAGTGAAACATCGGCAGTGGCAGGCAGTACACGCCTTCCCACGGGGGCAGCACGGCGCCAAGCCACGCGTTCACTTGCGTGCCCGTCTGCACGAGCGCGCCGTGATGAATGCGCACTGCTTTTGGTGTACCGGTGGTGCCACCACTCATGAGTAACAGCGCGTCGTCATCCGGTTCAGGCCGCGGGGCGTCCGTATGCTGGCCTTTGTGTGCCGCGACGAGTTTTGGCAGCCACTGGTCTCCGTCGCGCAGTGTCGCGCGATGACCCGTCTTCTTTTCCAGCAAGAGCGTGAACGCCAGCTTGAGCAGCGGCGGAAACCATTCTTTGATATTCGTTGCGACGACCGTGCGCACCGTCGGCACTCGGCGTTGCACGGACTTCATGCGGTCGTAAAACGCGCTGAGCGTGATCACCACCGTTGCACCGGTGGTTTCCAACGGGCCCACGAGCTCCTCTTCGGTGTAAATCGGATTCAGCGGCACGTAGGTGGCGCCGAGTTTCCAGGTGGCGAGCTCGCCGATGAAGAACTGCGGGCAGTTGGGGAGCAGGCACGCGACGCGATCACCGGCTTTTACGCCCATCCCAGCGAGCGCCACGGCGAACGCGTCGCTGGCATCGCCCAACTCCCGCCAACTCATCGCGCGCCCCTTATATAGGAAGGCGGGCGCGTGGGGCCGCTCACACAACGCTTCGTCGATGGCCTCGAGAAGCGTTCCCTCGGGGTAAGTGCCGATGGTTTGCGGCACTCCCGCGTCGTAATGCTTGAACCACGGATGGGCGTTCATAGGCGGTCAGGGGTAGATTCCGGAATATGCACACTCTCCTCCGCAGGCACATCCCAGCGCGCCACATTCTTGCGGCCGCGTTCTTGTTCCCCGCCGCGCTCGCGGCTCAGACGGTTCAGCTCCTGCACGAGGAGCCGGTGGTGCGCCGTGCCATCGAGATGGCGCCGCGCCTCCAGGCGTGGACGTTGGAACAGCAGATTTCCATCTGCGAGATTCCCGCCCCGCCATTTAAGGAGCAGGACCGCGCCGAGGAGTTTCGGAAGCGCTTGGTGGCGTTGGGATATCCGGACGCGCGCATTGACGCGGTGGGCAATGTTATCGCACAGATTGGGCGCGGCAACGGGCCGCGCGTGATGCTCGCGGGACATTTGGATACGGTTTTCCCTGAGGGCACGGATGTAAAGACGACGCGCGCGGGCGATCGCATTGCCGGCCCAGGCATTGGCGATGATTGCCGTGGGCTCGCCGTGGTGCTCACGCTGGCGCGCATTTTCAAAGCGGCCAACGTCGAACCGGCTGGTACCGTGTATTTCGTGGGCAACGTTGGCGAAGAAGGTCCCGGCAATCTGCGCGGCGTGCGCCATTTGCTGACTCAGGAGCTGCAGGGCAAGGTGGATTTCTTTGTGTCGGTCGACGGTAGCGGCGGCGCGGGCATTGTGTCGCGCGCGGTGGGCTCGCATCGCTACACGATTTCGTTTGAAGGGCCGGGCGGGCACAGCTACGGTGCGTTTGGCATGACGAACCCGATGCACGCGATGGGCCGCGCAATTGCGCGCATCGCTGATCTGCAGGTGCCACCGGGTCCGCGCACCACGTTCAACGTGGGCATTGTGCGCGGTGGCACGAGCGTGAACACGATTACGCCGCTCGCGCAGATGGATATTGACTTCCGTTCCGAGTCGGCGGAGAACCTCGTGGAGATGGATCGCCGCGTGCGCGCCGCTGTGGATACCGCGGTGCAAGAAGAGTTGGCGCGCTGGCCCAGCTCGCGCGCGCCGATCACGGTGAAGTACGACACGATTGGTATTCGCCCCACCGGCGGCCAGTCGGATGAAGCGTATATCGTGCGCACCGCGGTTGCCGCAGCGCGCTTGCTCGACGACGGCTTGATGTGGACACCGCGCACGCAGGCGTCGAGCACCGATGCCAACTTGCCGATTTCCATGGGGATTCCGGCGATTGCCATCAACGGTGGTGGGCGTGGCGGTGGCGCGCACGGCACCGAAGAGTTTTATCAGGAAACGCCAGACAGCTTTAAGGGCGCTCAGTTTGCCATCATCATTGTGACCGCGCTCGCTGGCGTGGTTCGCTAAGGAGTTTGCCGTGACGATGAATCGTCGATCGTTTCTTGCGGCCACTGGTGCGACGGCGCTCGCGCTGGTGAGTGCGCGTGCTCTGTTTGCACAGCAACGCGCTCCGCAACGCGGCGCGCAGGCGCTGCCCGCCATGACCGTGTATAAGAGTGCGTCGTGTGGCTGCTGCCACAACTGGGTGGCGCATGTGCGCACTGCGGGCTTCACGGTGCGCGAGGTGAACACCGATGACTTGGCCTCGGTGAAGCGCGAGACGGGAATCCCTGCGCGTCTCGCCTCGTGCCACACAGTGATGGTGGGTGGCTACGTGGTGGAAGGGCACGTGCCCGCTGACGACGTGAAGAAGCTGCTGCGCGATAAGCCCGCGGGTGTGCGCGGCCTCGCAGTACCCGGAATGCCGATTGGCTCACCGGGTATGGAGCAAGGTCCCGTGGCGCAGTACGAGCGCTACGATGTGCTCGCGTTCACGGCTGCGGGCACCACGACAGTCTTCGCGACGCACGGCCCGCCAACGCGCCGCTGAAGCACCAAGACGCACAAAGGGCTCCGAGAAAACTCTCGGAGCCCTTTGTAGTTCTTTCAGACGCTTAGTTGGTGCGCAGTTCGCGGAAGGCGATCAACCGGCCGCGCTCTTCGTCCCACAGTCGCAAGCTCAATGAGCGCCACGCAGTGTTCAGTGTGATCACCGGCGCTTCCTTGAACACTTCATTCTCCTCGTGCGCCTGCTTCAGCTTGTAATTCGGAATCTTCGGGCCCAAGTGATGCACGTGGTGCAGGCCGATGTTGCCGGTGAACCAGTTGAGCACGGCGGGCAAACGCAGATACGAACTGCCCGTGATTGCGGCCGTGGCATAGTCCCACGTCTTGTTGCGCTCCCAGTACGCTTCTTCGAACTGGTGCTGCACATAGAAGAGCCAAATGCCTACAGCGCCGGCCACATAGAACCCGGGCACGTAGAGCAACCACCACGAACGCCAGTCAAACAGCACGATGAGAATGAATGCAATGCCAGCCATCGCCGCGTTGGTCATCCACACATTCCACAGCTGCTTCGGGCCCGTGGAGACGGAATAGCGAAACTTGAAGCGCTGCAGAATGAGCAAATGCAGCGGTCCAATGCCGAACAGGGTGATCGGGTGGCGATACACGCGATACTTAAAGCGACGCAAAGGCGAAAGCGCCTTGTACTCCGCCACGGTGAGCGTGGTGACGTCCCCAAAGCCGCGGCCGTCGAGATCGCCCGACGACGCGTGGTGAATTGCGTGCTCGCGACGCCACTGCTGGTACGGCGTGAACGTCAGCACACCGGTGATGAAGCCCACGGCGTCATTGGCCTTGGGCCACGGCAGGAACGAGCCGTGCGAGCAGTCGTGCATAATGATGAACGTGCGCGTCTGAAGGCCGGCGATAATCGGCACCATCACAAACGCCGTCCACCACGCCTTGTCCATTAGCCAGTACGCGAGAAACACCGCGGCGGCGAGGAGCGCGAGGGTTGAGCCAAGTTGCCACAACGACCTACCAACATCGGAGCCCGCATAACGCGCAACGATCGCGCGCCAATTGGAATCCTTAATAACCGGCGATGCATTCTTCACGGAGGAGTCGGGGTTGAGTCAGAAGCGTAGACTGCGGAGAGCGTGACCTCAAAAATCAGAATGCTGTTGGCGGGAATGCGAGCAGAGCTGGCACTCCCGTAGCCAAGGTGCGGCGGGATGATAATCTGGCGCCGACCGTTCACGCGCATTCCACGTACACCTTCATCAAACCCAGCAATAACTGCACGGCTACCCGTTTCGAATCGGAGGGGTGCCGCAGCTGTGGTGTTGGAATCGAAGGGCGCAGCGTTCCGCAACCAGCCGCGGTACCGCACACCCACCGAGTCACCAACCACCATCAGCACCTGAGTCCCGTCACCAACGAGCAGGTCTCTGTAATACAGACCGGAGGCCGTCTTCGTTGAGTTCTCGAGGTCCACATTCAACGAGGCCGCAAACGGCACCTTCTCGATGTCGGGGACAAACAGTCCGCCGTCGAGGCAGCTGGAGGCAACCACGGCGACGACGAGAACAGCGAAGAATGAGCGAATCGCGCGCATACTATAGACTGGCGGTCAGGGTTCGAGTCCGGTTGCCCGGGGACCCTTCAATCTACCCCGTCGAGCCCCTCAATGGGCATCATGCACCTATAAATAGCGTCGCGGCGGGATGAGCAGAGACCCGAACAAAGTCCCTGCCACCAGGGCTAAGATGGCGCTGAGCACCGCGACCAGCGTATCGAACCCCAGGGTGTAGTCGCGCTCCATCACAAACGACAGCGCGCGGAATCCCACACTGCCCGGCACGAGAAGCATGATCCCAGGCACGCGCACCAGCGAACCGGGCCGTCCCGCCCAGCGCCCGTACGCGTTGGCGAGTGCCGCAATTGCTAGGCTGGCGAAAAACACCGCGCCCGCAAACGTGCCGGTGGCCACGGGACCCATCCATCCGCTCCCAAGGCGCGTGAGCACGTAACCCAAAATGGCGCTACCCATCACCAATGGGATGTCGCGGCGCGATGCGCGAAACAATATCGCAAACGAGAACGCCGCCGCCACCATGGACAACAACTCCACCCACTGCGGCAACGCCTCGGGCGTACCAGGCAGTGGTGTCCAGCCCAGCGACAACATCAGCTGCGCTGCGGCCACCGAACCAAACGTGAGTTTGAGCAACACCGTCATCGCCCCGGCAATGCGCGTCGTGCCCGTCACCAATTGTTGCGACGCGAGTTCCGTCACCGCCGTCGTCAACGAGAGGCCTGGCATCAGCACAATGAGCGCAGCGACAATCACCGTCTGCAACGTGAGCGGGGCAATAAAGTGCGCGAATGCCGTGGCAAGACTTGTCGCCACGAGCGCAGCCACTGCTTCAAACGCCACGGCCAAGTTGGGGCGCGTCGTCGCAAGAATTGCGATCCATCCAATCACGAGTCCAATCACCGCGGCAACCGTCACATCGATCCACGCGGTGCGCAGGAGTCCCGCCACCGCCGCCGCCGCGAGACCAAACGCTGCGACCGTCGCCAACCGCTGCCGATTCGTCACCGGTGTGTCGAGCCCACTCATCGCGGCCCACGCGTCGTCAATGCTCATGCGGCCGTGCACGACATCTTCGGCAATCGCATCGAGCTTCGCGAGGGCGCCGAGTTGAATGTCCCCGGGTTCAAGCCGCAGCACGCGCGTCTCTTGTGATGCGTGCGGAATTGCGGCGTCACTCAACGAGAGCAATAGTCCCGTCGGTGTGGACCAAATCTCCGCGCGAACACCAATGCTGAGCGCCACGGAGTGCACCGCACCCTCGAGACGCGACGCCGAGACTCCCACGACGTGCAGTCGACGCGCCAGCTCCGTGAGGAAGCGGATGCGTCCGTGAAAGTCGGCGGGCTGCGCGGGCACGACGGATTCTGTCATCCGGCTCAAATACTCGACGACACGAGCCGTGGCTGAATCGTCACGGGAAAATTCACCGAGTTCGCGATGTAGCACTCCTCGTGCGCGTCGTGATGAATTCTCGCAAACAGCTCCGCGCTTGGCGCGCCCGCGCTGACCGTGATCACGGGACGCAGCGTGATGCGCGTCATCGCGACTTTACCATCTGCGCGCTTGCTCATCACGCCTTCGGCCGCGTCTTCGTACGATTCAACCACAACGCCGTGCTTCGAGAGAAACGAAAGCGCAAACAGCATGTGACAACTCGCCAACGCCGCGACGAGTGCTTCTTCAGGGTCCACGGCTGCCGCCGCCGAGTTCGGTGCGGGCACCACGTATGGGGACGCGGATGCCGGCACCACGACACCTTCATCAAAATGCCAGGTGTGTGCACGCGAATACTTCTGCGCCACAAACGGCGCTTGCTGCCGCGCCCATTTCACGACCGCCGAGTAGGTGCTCACCGGAGTGCAGCCTCCACTTCGGCGCGAATGTCTTCGGGTGTGTCCGTCGGCGCGAAGCGCTTGAGCACGTTACCATCGCGACCGACGAGGAACTTCGTGAAGTTCCATTTGATGGCTTCCGTGCCCAAGAGTCCTGGGCGCGCGTGCTTGAGATGCGCAAACAGCGGATGTGTGCCGCCGCCGTTCACTTCAATCTTGCTGAACATCGGAAAGCTCACGTCATACGTCAGTGAGCAAAACTTTTGAATTTCTTCGGCGTCGCCTGGCTCTTGTTCGCCAAACTGATTGCACGGAAATCCCAGCACGGTGAGTCCCTGTGGCCCGAGCTCACGATGCAGCGCCTCAAGCCCTTTGTACTGCGGTGTGAAGCCGCAGGCGCTCGCCGTATTCACAATGAGCAGCACGCGCCCGCGATACGGCTCGAGCGTTTGCGCTGCACCGTCCAGCGCCGTGACCGGGATGTCGTAGATCATGGTTGTACGAGTTGCAGAGTGGGACGCTTGGGCGTGATGCCTTGACCCGAGGACCGTCCGAGTGCGCGGCGCATGAGCCACGGCACCAAGTACTTCGCGGTCCACTCTACCTCAGCAGCTGCCTTTGAGGCGATGCTGCGCGGCGCGAGGGGTGGCAGCGCGGCGGCCCAACGTTCATCAAAACCGGGCACGCCGAGTGTTTGCGCGAGACCCGCACCGATGCGACTGTGTCCCTCGGCGTTGGCGTGCAGGCGGTCGCCGTCCCACAGGCGCGGATCGCACGCCACTGGAAACTTCGCGGCGTCGAGCAACAACACACCGGTTTCGGCGCAGAGCGCGCGCACCGCATCGTTGAACGCGAGCAAGCGCGGACGCACGCGCTTGGCAAACGGTGCGATCTCGCTGAGGTCAGGCATCGTGATGGTGAGCACCGCTGCGCCCGATGCACGCAGCGCCACGTGCATCGTGCGCAAATCGGCGATCACGGTCTCGAGGTGGTATGACGAGCGAATAATGTCGTTGGTGCCCGCAAAGATGGTCGCGAGATCCGGACGCATCTCGAGCGCTGGCGCGAGCTGTTCGTCGAGGATGTGGCGTGTCTTGCGACCGCGCACGGCGAGGTTGGCGTAGAGCAATGGCGCGCCCTGCGCCTGCGCCACGTGGAGCGCGAGTCGGTCGGCCCACCCGCGATGCCGCCCGTCGAGGCCTGGATCTTCGAGGCCCTCGGTGGATGAATCGCCAATGGCGACGTAGCGCGTGTAGCTCACGTGCGGCTCATGCGTTGCTTACGGATTCTTCGCGATGGAGTCGAGCAGGCGCGCACGGGCCGCGGCGGAGTCGGTGGCGGCGAGTGCACCCCGCACACCCTGCGAGCCCGGAAGCCTTGTTGCGCCAATGGTGCTGTCGACGACGCGCTGTTCCGCGGCGGTACGCTTGGCAGGCGGGGCGTCGGACTTCGCACCGCACGCGGCGCCTACTAATAGAAGGGCAGAAACACACAGCAGGCGGCGCACGACGTTCTCCACGATGGGGATACCTCGAATCTAGCGCGATCCCAGCTCAGAGACTGCACCGGTG
>JAYUWY010000523.1:0-2440 GCA_043753285.1 Gemmatimonas sp.
GTCGTCCAGGTGATGACGGCGCTCGCGGCGGGCTCGCTCACTGACGTCGCACTCGCCAAATGGATTCGCGCGCGCCTCGTTCGGCTCAAGCTGTAGCTAGCACGGTCGCCATAGCGTTTGCTTCTGCTGCATCCTTACTCACGGCCATCAGTCAGCAAGCGTCGTTATGCGACTTGGAGGGGATGAATGTGCGCGATCTCGCGCTTGAGTCCGCGAGCTGCGTCCCAGAGGTCGACATTGCGCTGGAGGTTGAGCCAAAACTCCGGTGAGGTGCCGAACAGCTTGCCGAGCCGCCGCGCCATCTCGGGACTCACGGCGCGCTTCTCACGCAGCAACTCATTCATTGACTGTCGCGACACGCCGGCGGCTTCGGCGAGCGCGGTCACGGACAAGCCGTACTCCGCGAGAAAATCCTCGCGCAGAATCTCGCTGGGATGGATGGGCCGGCGCTCGAGTGGACGGGTGTTGGAGATGCTCATAGAAAGACTCCGGCTAGTGGTAGTCGCAGAACTCGACGTCGAACGCGTCCCCGTCTTCGAAGCGGAAGCAGATGCGCCATTGGTCGTTCACGGAAATCGCGTGCTGCCCCGCGCGACCACCCTTGAGGGCGTGCAAGCGAATGCCGGGCGGCACCTTGAGATCGGAGACCTGGTGCGCGACGTGCACGGCTTCGAGCTTGCGCAGGGCACGGCGCGCCACGTCGGCGGGCACGATTGTCATCGTGGAGCGAGCACCGTGCGCTCCGCCGCCACCGACTCCACGCGCGGCCGCGAATAGTAGAGCGGGAAGAACCTGTCCTGCGACCAATCTTTGAACAGGTCTCGATACCAGCGACTCTCCGGATCTCCTGACTGCCCCGGTGTGTTGGTGGCAATCGCCGTGTCCCAGTTCCCCACGTCAACGACCATGCGGAAGCTCGCACCGGAGGTCTGATTGTTGCTGCCTCCTCCAGCATTCAAGGTCAGTCCGTAGCCACCGCGCGGGAGTGGACCCACCTCGAGCTGCGCCCGCAGGCTGTCGTGCACCGCCTCGCTCAATACATGCTGCAACAACGCATGGCGATACCCCGGTCGGCCGTAGGTCCACGTTGACGCGTCGCGCCCGAATCGCCGCGCCAAATCCCGCTCCGCGTCGTGGAGCGCCTTCACCAGCAGCGAATCCCGCACCATCATAGGTGCGGCGCCCCATTCTCCTGGCGGGACCTGCAACCAGCCAACGACTGAGCGCACCGAGAGTGATCGCAGGCGCGTGCGCTCTCTCGGTGCCAGCATCCGCTCATACACGAGTCGGCGCAACGCGCTTTCCCAGGCCACGTACACTCCCGCCTCAACGCTGCTGCGTGACAGCACGTGATCCCAAGCGAGCAGACGTTGCCGCAGCGAATCGAGTCGCGCGTCGGCAATCGGGACATCACGCAGTAGCGGGACCAACTGACGCGCGGGGATGGCGAGTTCGTCGGTCTGCAGTCGCGCCATATCCGACAGCGAATGCATGCGCCCACTGCCCAGCACCTCCGACGCACGCGCGAAGCGGTATGGATCGGCCCAAGAGAATCCGATCGCATCCATATACGGGTAGTCGCGCGGAGTCAGGTCATTGTTGGCCGTCGCGAGGAATCCCTGCGCGGGGTCCACGGCATTGGGTTTGAGCAGGATGTCGAGATACCCATCCCACTCGTAGCGTCCGTCGCCTGGCACGGGCACCATTCCGCTGAAGTTCCGCCGCCGCGGCGCGATGCCCACCGCCTGCCAGCCAATGTGCCCCGTGCGATCGGCCCAGATCATATTCTCACCCGGAATGTGGGAGTACCGATTGGCCTCGCGGAATTCCTCCCAGGTGCGCGACTGATCCATCCGAAGACTCGCGAGGTATGGTGCGCCTCCTATCTCCATCCACGCCGCGCGCACGGCAAACGCCTTGCGACGCGTGGCATCGCGATGCACCACTGGTCCGTGCCGTGTATACCGATGCTCCACGATCTCCGGCGAGCGCCCCTTCACGGCGATGGTGTCGCGGATGATGCGCATACGTTCCCACTCGCCCTTGTAGCGATAGCGATCGGGGTCCGACGGGTCGGTGTCGTACACCAAGAGGTCTTCACCGTCGGTAGAAAAAATCGTCAGCCCCCACGCGCCGTACTCGTTGTGGCCAATCGAAATACCCGGCAGCACGGGCTCTCCACCGCCAATCACGTTCCACCCTGGCCCAACCAGGTGCGTGATGTAGCGCAACGACGGCGCCGAGAGCGCCCGGTGCGGATCGTTGGCCATAATGGGATATCCGCTCTCCGTGAGCGCGCCGCTCACCACCCAGTTGTTGCTGCCGATGTCGCGCGCCTCGTGCGTCCAAGCGAATGGATCAAGATCGGTCTCATCAACGGCGGCCGTATCCGTTGTGTCTGCAGTCGGCGCTGCAGGTCGCGCACGCGCCGACGCGATGA
>JAYUWY010000524.1:0-2439 GCA_043753285.1 Gemmatimonas sp.
CTAGGCTGCATTCCAGATGCACTCCCACTCGCTCACCCCCGTCTCGTATTACTACGCGCCCCGTATCCCGGGACGCGGAGTCCGAGCCGTACGCGCATCGTAGCAACGTAACCCGCTCACTCTCCCCGCGCTCCGTGGATCTCTCCACGGGGCGATTTTTTTGTGCCTACACTTGAGGACTGTATGAAGGATGATTTGAACTCTGGACGGAAGACTGAAGACGGAAGGGACCTGCCTGAACCTTCCGTCTTCAGTCTTCCGTCTCAAGCCGACCTTCCGAGCTTTCGTGTCCAAGACTACGCCCAGTACACTGCGGAATCCCATTCCGTGTGGGCGCTGCTGTATGGTCGGCGCGTGGAGGCGCTCGAGCGCACGGCGAGCCAGGTGTTTCTGGATGGGCTCGCGCGGATCGGCCTCGCATCGAATCAGGTGCCTGACCTCGCAGACGTGAATCGCCGGCTCAATGCGAGCACCGGCTGGAACGCCGTAGGCGTGGACGGCTTCATTCCGGCCGCGCAGTTCTTTCGGTGTTTGTCTCACCGGCGATTCCCAACCACACTCGCCGTGCGGCCCCGTGCGCAACTCGACTACCTGCCCGAGCCCGACATCTTTCACGATGTGTTTGGGCACGTGCCGCTGCACGCGGATCCCGTGTTCGCGGATTTCTTGCAACGCTTTGGTGCACTCGCGGCTGACGCGCGCACTGAAGAGGAAACCGCGCAGATGGCGCGGTTGTTCTGGTTCACGGTGGAGTTTGGGCTTATTCGCGAGCAAGGCGAAGTGCGCATCTACGGCAGCGGGCTCATCTCCTCACACGGCGACGCGGCCAACGCGCTGAGTGCCAACTGTGAGCGACGCCCGTTCTCCGTGGACGCGGTCATCTCGCAGCCCTTTGAGATTGATCACTTACAGAATGTCTTGTTTGTCGTGGAGTCCTTCGACCAACTCTTCGACGCCGTGGAGGTACTCGCGCGCCGTCGCGCGGCGTGAGGCCAACGCGTACTACGTGCCGGGGCGCCGCTCAACGAGCGCCTCGCGCACACCGCGGCCGCGGAGCGCGAGCACTTCGATGCGCGCTTCCTCATACTCCACGACATCGCCCACCTTCGGCGGGCGTCCCAAGAGGTGGAGCACCAGACCGCTCACCGACTCCACATCGGGATGCTCAACGAACGCGCCAATCGCCTCGCCCGCATCCACGACGCGCACCGTGCCGGCGACCACAAACTTGCCGTCGCCGCGCGGGCGAATTTCCGCCGAGGCCGACGCGTTCTCGGTGAGTTCGCCAACCACTTCTTCAATCAAATCTTCCAACGTGATGATGCCGGCTGTGCCACCGTGCTCATCCATCACCACAACCAACTGACTGCGGTGCGTGCGCATCGCAGCGAGCACCTGATCCGCCGTTGTCGCCTCGGGCACAAACGGCACCGGACGCACCTGCAGCGAGCCCACCGTCGCGCCGTTTGGCAGTCCGTTCAGCAAATCCTTCACGTGCACCATCCCGACAATGTTGTCGAGATCGCCATCCATCACCGGATACCGCGAGTGCGGCGTGCGCGATAGCATCTCGTGCACTGCGACCGCGCCATCGCTCACATCAAAGCCCACGAGCTTTACGCGCGGCACCATCACCTGCGCGGCCGTGAGATCACCAAACTCCAGTAGCTCCTGCACCACCGTCGCCGACTGCTTCTTAAGCAAGCCGCCGGCCGAACTCTCTCGCACGATGTACGCCAACTCATCCGGCGTGCGCACCGATTCCGCACTCATCTCCTGGCGACGCACACCAAACACCGCGAGCGTCGCGTTGCCAATGCCATTCAACGCTACAACGAACGGAAACAGCGAGAACTGAATAACCCGCATCACCGGTGCAATCCAAAGCACGGCGCGATCCGCACGCGCCAGCGCGATGGTCTTGGGCACCATCTCACCAATCACGATATGGATGTACGTCAGCATCGCGATGGCAGTCACGCTACCCAGCGTGTGCGCCGCCACCCACTGCCCCGCCCCCATCGCCTCGAACTTCACCGCGAGCCATTCGGCCAACAAATGCTCGCCGTACATACCAAGACCCAGCGACGCGAGCGTGATGCCCAGCTGCGCGGTCGCGATAAACCGATCGACCTCGCGCGGATCGGAAATCACACGGCGCACCAAGCGCGCGGCACGATTGCCGGCGTTGGCCAAACGATCCATCGTTGCGCGCGGCGCACCAACAATCGAAAACTCCGCGGCCACGAACAGCGCGTTCGCGAGCACGAGCCCCATCACGATGAGGGTTGGTGTCAATGCGGCGCTCATGGTCTCACTCATGCTTGCCATCCTTGCGACGCGGCGTCACGAGCAACGACTCCACGGCACGACCGCGCAACTTCTCGACTTCAATGCGCACGCCATCCACCACGAGCACATCGCCCGCGACGGGCAAGC
>JAYUWY010000525.1:0-2429 GCA_043753285.1 Gemmatimonas sp.
GCAGGCGGCGTTCTTGCCAGGCTTTGGTACCACTGTGGCCGCGATCACTGGTATTCCGGCGGATCCGCAGGGACATCGCCTCGCGAGCACGGTGTTGGATCCCAATCAAGCCGGCGGCATTCTCGCTGTCGCTCTGTTGATGCGTGTGGCGATGGCCGCCGAGGGATTGCCTCACAAGCGATTGCCCATTGCGTTGCTTGCGGCCGCGTTGGTGCTCACGCTTTCTCGCTCGGCAGTGCTCGGCGTGATGGCCGGCGTGGGCGTGATCTTGATCGTGCGCGGGTTTACGCCAGCGCTGCGACGGCTCGCGTTTGTGGGCGGCCTTGTTGCGCTGCCGCTCGTGCCGCCCCTTCTATTATATGCGACGGAATTCAACAAACTGCGCGTGGATGCTTCCGCGGTGCAGCGACTGATTCCGTGGATTCGCAGTGTGATTCTCATTCGCGATCAGCCCGTGCTGGGCGTGGGGTTTAATGCGGCGGGTCATGCGCAGCGCGCGTACGGCTGGGAGTCGATCGGCGGTAGCGACGTATCGATGGATGGTGGTCTGTTGTTTGTTGCGGTGATGACAGGCTTGTTAGGATTGCTCGCGTACACTGGCATGCTCGGCGCGATGATGCGTGCGGCGCGTCGCACCTGGCGCTCGCCCGTGATGAGTACCGAGCAGCGCGGATTTGCGATTGGCACTGTTGCTGCGACCGTCGCGATTCTGGTGCAGAGCGTGTTCACCAACACGCTGTTGATTCCGTGGCTATTAGTGCCGCTGTGGATTGCGTGGGGGCGCGTGGTTGGCATCGCGCGCATGGTGCCGCGCGTGCCGCGCGCACCGCGGCCTTCGCTTGCGAAGCTCGCGCCGCTGGCTTTTGTGCTCGTGTTGGTGGGCTGCGATCCCTGTGCAGGTGTGGCGAGCTGCTCCGTGCCGCCGCAGCGTGTGATTGCCGGCACGATCTTGAATCGCGATACCAACGAACCGCGCAGCGGTGTGGCCGTGCAAGCCGAGAGCGTGACGGTGCACACCAATACGCAGGGGCGGTGGCGCCTGCAGCTCCCGGCGGGCGATTCACTCATTTCGATTTTTGTGAGTGTCGACACGTTCACCTACACGGTGGACAGCGTGCGCGCGCGCTCAATCAACACCGCGGGTGACGCGGCAGAGCAGGGGGTGTGGTACGACCGTCCGTTTGTGGGCTATGTGATGGGCATTTTGTATCGCGATGCGGGGTTGAGCGGGGCCGCAGTGCGATTCACCGCCGATGCCGCCTTTGGTGGATTCGTGCTCAACGGCACGACGACGCAATCTGGCTTCGTACGATTTGAGGGGCGGGCGCCTGTCACTGGACGAATTCGCGGCACGTTGCGCATCGTGCATCCTGTGGCGGGCACGCGGACGTTTACTGGCGTCTATATCACCGCGGACTACGCGTTGCAGGTGGAGCAGATTCGGCAGTACTACAAAATTGACTACACGTATCCGTACGGCGGCAACGTGTTTCACCGCGGCTCGTTCGATCCGTCGCCGGGCACGACGGTCACGTTCACGCGTACCAGCGGCTTAGGTCTCGCCACGAATCCGGTCACTGTGACAGCGGGCGCGCAGGGCTTCTTCTTGCTTCGGATCGAGCCGCTGGGCTTCGGCACTGTCACTGGCACGCTGCGGTTCACGCCGCCTGGTGGCGGGGCGCCGTACACGTACAACAACATCGCACTCACCACCTACGACTCCACTACCGCGCGGCATATCGGTGTGTATGCGCACGGTGAGCGCTGGGATTGGCTGTACGAGATTCGTCGCACGTCCGATTCTTCGCTCGTACTCTGGACGCCGTTTCGCTTTCAGCGCACGAGTGGACTCGCGATCGAGCCATCGAGTATCGTGGACGGAATGACGAATGGCTCGGGGCGGATGTTGGTGCGCGCCACTGTGCGCGATACCGGCACGGTCACGGGCATTCTCACGATTCGTCCTGCGGGGCAACCCGTCATTACCGTCGGCACGGTGAGTCTGCGCACGTTTGCTGCCGACACGCAGAACTTCGCGGGCATTCGCTACATCCCGCTGCCGTAACGTGAGCACGCACGACGTTTCACGATTGAGCCGCAACGTCGTGCTCAACGGATTGGGCTGGGTTATTCCAGCGTTGCTGGCGCTGGCCGCCGTGCCGGCACTCACGCGAACGTTAGGCGCGGAGCGCTTTGGACTGCTCGCGCTCGCGTGGGCTGCCGTCGCCGCATTCGCGATTCTCGATCTCGGACTCGGTCGCGCGGTGAGTTTGCTCGTCGCGGATCGCCGTGCGCGCGCACTCGACGCCGAGATCGCGCCGTTGGTGCGCGCCGCCGGCGTCGTGAGCTGGGCGCTGTTTGCGCCAATTGCTGTCGCCCTTTGGTATCTCGCGCCGTGGTTGGTGACAGCCGCGATGGACGTGCCGCTC
>JAYUWY010000526.1:0-4787 GCA_043753285.1 Gemmatimonas sp.
AACTGATAAATGAGATTGATCGCGTTGCACGCGACAAACATTCGCCACGGCACGCCGAGCACGGCGAGGGGCATGTAGAACACCCAGCTCATCAGGCCGTGCAGCGCGCTCTGCCGCAGCGCGACCGGCAGGTTGTACTCCTCGCTGGAGTGATGCACCACGTGCCCCGCCCACAGCACGTTTACTTCGTGCGCGTATCGATGGCTCCAGTAGTAGCACAGGTCCACGAGCACGAAGACGACAATCCAGCTCGCGGCGCCGGTCTCCGGCCACGCGGGGACGCCGGCGATCCACTGCTGGAGCGCCCAGCGTTCGGCCACCCAAATGAAGATGCCAATCGTGAACAGCTTAGTGAACACGCCCGAGAGCTGGCTGAGGACGCCGCAGCTCAAATCGCTCAGGGAGTCGTTCATCCGCAGCACGCGCTTCCCCGTGACGCGACTCCAGAGGAGCTCCGCGCCAATCAGCAAAAAGAACAGGGGGATGGCTGCCTGGATGATGCCCATACGCGGAGAATGATAGATTAGGCGCGTGCCCAATACCAATCAGGCGTTCCCCCGCCCCCTTGCTTGCGTCACCGGCGCCTCCGCCGGACTCGGCAAGGTCTTCGCGCATCAGCTCGCGGAGCGTGGCTTTGACCTACTGCTCGTGGCTCGCGATGCGGAGCGCTTAAACGCGCTCGCCGCGCAGCTGAGCGCCGCCTTCAATATCACGGCGACGGCGCACGCCGCTGATCTGTCGCGCGACGAGCCAATGCGCGCGTTGGCCGAGAAGCTGGCGAAAGAAGAGCGCTTGATGCTCCTCGTGAACAACGCGGGCTTTGGAACGAAGGGCAAACTCGCGAACCGCCCCGTCGGTGAGCAGGCCACGATGCTCGAGCTGCACGTGATGGCGCCGATGCTGCTGACGCGCGCGGTGGTGCCCAAGATGATTGAGCGTCGCGAGGGATTCATCATCACCGTGGCATCGGTGGCGTCGTTCACGGCGAGCATGGGCAACGTGAACTACTGCGCGACAAAGGCGTATCAGCGCGTCTTTATGGAAGGGCTCGCGATGGAGCTCTACGGCACGGGCGTGAAGGTGCAGGCGCTGTGCCCCGGCTTCACGCACACGGAGTTCCACGATCGCATGCAGATCGACAAGTCCAAGGGCATTCCCTCGTGGGTGTGGCTCAGCGCGGACTTCGTGGTGCGCGAATCGCTCGACAAGGCGTTCGGCGGCGGGCCCGTCGTCGTGATTCCCGACTGGAAGTACAAGCTGGTGGTGTTCGCACTGCGCCATATGCCGACGCGCATTCGCGCGTGGATGCAGGAGCGCTACGGCCGGGCGCGCGTGTGATGTGGCGTCGCGCGGCGTTGCTGCTGTTGTTGGTGAGTTCCGCGGCAACGGCGCAGGAGACCATTCGCGTAGTTCACGTGGGCGACATCAACCTCGCACGCACCGTCGCGCGCCGATACATCCTTGGCGGTCGCGGCGCCGAAGTCTTCGCGGGCACGCAGGACGTGCTGCGCGCTGCCGACATCGCGATTGGAAATCTTGAGAGCGTGCTGATTGATCGCGAGGGCGCGACGGACTCTGCGGGCTCAGTCGTGTTCGCTGGCCCGTCTGAAGGCGCGCGTCTGCTTCGCGATGCTGGCTTGGACATCATCGTCACCGCGAACAATCATGCGTGGGACGTTGGCCTGAGCGGATTGCTTGAGTCGCGCACACATCTCTCCGAAGCCGGGCTGCAACACGCAGGCACTGGTGCGACGCTCGACGATGCATGGCGGCCTGCCGTCGTGCGTGCCAAGGGAATCACCGTCGCGGTGTTCTCGCTCGCGACGATTTTTAACAATGAAGGCTTAGGCATTGCCGGTCATCCCGCAGAGTGCTGCGTGGCGTGGGGTGATACACTCCGCCTCCGCGATGCCGTACAGGCCGCGCGCGATTCACTCGGCGCGCACGTTGTGCTCGTGTCGATCCACCACGGCACTGAATACGTGGGCATTCCGCGCAGCGCCGAGCGCGAGTTTGCGCGCGCGTTGGCGCGTACGGGTGTGGATGCAGTGATTGGTCATCATCCACACGTTCCGCAAGGCGTAGAGCGCGTGGGCGGTGTGCCCGTGATTCACTCGCTGGGCAACTTCGTGTTCTTGCAAAACAGACCGTGGACGCGCGTGGGGTTCATCGCCGAGCTAGAAATAGCAAGCGACCGCAGCGTGATGGTCACGATGCGGCCGATAGCTGCGACTTTTACGCCGACGTTTCTTCGCGGTGCGGACTCCGTGGCGGCAATGCGGCATCTCGATTCATTGAGCGCCGCGCTACCGCCCCAGTAGTCACCATCCGCAGCGCGGTGCGCCTTCGCTCCATCCACGCGGCGGCACAGCTCCGACGAACATGCCGCAGGTGAATCCCGTGGCCGGTACCCAGCCTGCACCGCTCCAGCCGCGGTTGTCTGCGGAGAGAATCTTAAAGCGAGTATTCGGCGGCATCGTGAACGTGAGCGAGTCCGCACGCATCGTGTAACTGTTGCGCGACGCGTAGGCCATCTCCTGCGCCATCACGGACGTGCGCATCGCGGCGATCAGTGTTGAACGCATCGTCGAGTCTGGCGCTGGAGCAGTCGCTGGTGTGCGGTCTGCGATCACTCCATCAGGGCGCGCAAACTTGTACACGACGACACGCTCAAGTCCGAGTGAATCGGAGAGCACACCGACGACTTCGCGCTCGCGAAACTGCGTCGCACGAAATCCGGCTGGCAGTTTGAGCGTTCCGACCGACGTGTTGCCTGCGTACGCTACCCACTCGCTCAGCGCCGCATCGCGATTCACCCACAGCAACGCCGTCTCGTCGATGAAACCGAAACGAATCTCGGTGAGTGAATCGGAGAGAGTCGCGAGCAACGGCGGCACCCACGCGGGCACGAGCGACGTTTCGCCGCGCACGAGTACACCGACGTGCATCCATGCCGCATCGCCGTCGTTTCCTGAGAGCGTCGTGACGGACGCCGAGTCTGTGCGAACTTCCGACCAGCGTGTTTGCGAGGGATCCCACACAGATACCGCCGTCGTCCCACGCGCGGCGAGTGAAAGCGAGCCGCTGAACTCCCCTGGTCCTCGGCCGCGACGACCCAGCTTCGCAAACTGAGTGCCGGTGCTATCGAACAGCAGCACCGCTTGAGCGCCGCCATCGGCGACTACGAGCACGCCCGACGGGAGACGGCGTGCGTCGGTGACTCGCGCGAATACCGCGGAGTCAGATTCGCCAACATCACCGACAGAAATGACTGGCGTTGCATCGAGAGCCCAAGTTGGCGGACCATCGTTCTGCACTGAGCGAACGTCGCAGCCGACGATGACGGTCGCTGTAGCGATACCGGCGACAGTTCGAAGGGCGAGGCGGCACATGATGGCCGGATTCATTTATCGAGGAACGGAAGAGGGTGGGACCTGAGACGGCGACGTGGCCGGAGTGAGCGCCGGCTGAGGATCGCACGCAACCTCACCATCCTCGCCAACGAGGTGGGCGATCGCAGTTTTCGCACGCTTGTCCACCGAAATTCCGATCCAAATCGTACAACTTCCCACCAGCCCGTCGCGCGTGAGTTCGCCCGTCCACGCGTTGTCCTCAACAACCACGAAGCGAATTTTATTTCCGGTCGATGGCCGGAAGCTCTGCCCGAGTTGCTCCATCGTCTTGGCGTATCGGCTGTTGTCCATGAAATACGCCTCCTGGGCAATGACCAAGTTGCGCAAGTCGGACCTCGCGCTGGCAATACGGACGCGGGCGCTGTCGGCAGCCGTCGGTGCGCGCTCCTGTGCGGCGAGCGGCGACGCTATCATCAGCAGAACGAGTAGCCAGGCGCGGGACATGGGGCACTCCGTGTGTATTAGTGTTCCAATACACTAGCCCCAGCTCGCATCTGCCGCAAGTACATGGCCGGAGCCGGGCTAGACTCGCTGCGAAACGGCAGCGGCGAGCGCTTGAGCAAAGGACATCGCGTCCGCAAAGCGCTCTGTCGGATTCTTGGCGAGCGCGCGCAAAATCGTCGCGTCGAGCGCCGACGAGATCGCGGGATTCTTCACGCTTGGCGCAGGCGGCATCTCATACACGTGCGCTGCAAGCATCTGCACTGCGCTGCGGCCAGCAAATGGCGACGCGCCGGTGAGCAGGAAATATCCAAGCGCGCCAAGCGAATAGATATCCGACGCTGGCCCCACAGATCCATCTGTGCCTGCACACTGTTCCGGCGACATATACTCTGGCGTGCCCACGAACATGCCGGCCTCAGTGAGACGTCCGTCGCCAACGGGCTGACGCGACACCACGAGCCCGAAGTCGAGCAACTTCGCCACGTCGTGCACGCCACCTCGTTCGGTGAGCATTACGTTGCTCGGCTTGATATCGCGATGCACCAGTCCAGCCTTGTGCGCTTCGGCGAGTGCGCCACTCACCTGCGTGAGCACGGCGACCGCACGCTCAGGACTGAGCGGACCTTCGGTCGCCACGACCTGCTCAAGCGTGCGACCAGGCAGGTACTCCATCACGCAGTAGAACGTGCCGTCGTCCGCGCGACCGTAGTCAAACACCTGCACCGTGTTGGGATGCGTGAGCTGCGCGGTGGCTTGTGCTTCGCGTTCGAATCGCGAGATCGCATCGGGTGAGCCCGCTTGCTCAGGCGTGATCAGCTTGATGGCGACCGGGCGACGCAACATTCGATGCTCACCGCGATACACCTCGCCCATTCCACCAACACCGATACGCTCGCCGAGTACGTATTGGCCGAGTGCGCGCGCTTCGGC
>JAYUWY010000527.1:0-2418 GCA_043753285.1 Gemmatimonas sp.
AAGTTGGGCGATGGCGCTGTCACTGCGCTCAGGCAGCGTCTGAGACATACCAACGGGCGCGAGCACGACGCGCGCAATGTGCTGACGGAATTCCTCGCCACTCGCGCGCTGCACGGCAGTACCGAGCAGGTTGTAGCCGTAGCTCGAGTAGGCGTAGCGTGTGTACGGCGCAGCAATGAGTGAGTCGGTCGCGAAGATCTCCAATGCCGCGGCGACATCGTCGTAACGTTTGGGCGGACGCACAAAATCACGGGGTGCGTAGTGCCGTATGCCGGCCACGTGGCTTGCTAATGCGCGCGGTGTCACGGCGACGTCTGCGGGTTGGAACTCTGGGACGAGTGTGCGCACGGGAGCATCAATATCGAGGCGACTCTGTTCCCAGAGCAGCGCCGCTGCGGTCGCCGTAAACAGTTTGACCACGCTGCCGATACGAAACCTCGTATTGGTCTCAACGGGCAGTGCGCTGTCGACGTGTGCAAGTCCCCAAGCGAGGGAATGCACGACGCGTCCCTCGTACATCACGACTATCTGACCGCCCGGTGCTCCACTGCGCACCAGGACGGCGCGCGCCGAATCAGCAAGCGCAGACGTCGACTGCTGTGCTCCCGCTACTGAAGCAGCAGAAACAAGCGAGAGGAGCAACAGCAGTCGACGCATCATCATACCGCGTCCGACAAACTGGTGAACGAGAAGTCGCGCGCCTTGATCGCCGGAAACACGCCGCCTGCTGTACGCACGGTGGGACCCACGGCGTCCACCTTGTTGAGCATGATCATGGGCGAGTCGTTGAAGCGGAAGTTCTTGATAGACCGTGAAATGCGTCCGTTCTCCACCAAGAAGGTGCCGTCTCGTGTGAGGCCAGTGTACATCAGCGTGCGCTGATCAATGGGACGCAGATACCAGAGGCGCGTCACCAAAACTCCGCGCTCGGTGCTGCGAATCATTGCATCTATAGAAGAGTCGCCGCCGAGCATTTTCACGCCACCGCCACCACCAAATCCCCCACCGCCGCCCGTGGCGCGTTGATTTTGGCGCTGGGCCCAGAAGCGATCGTACGCGAGCTGTTTGAGAACGCCGTTCTCGATCCACACTTCGCGGCGCAGCGGCAGGCCGTCGCCGTCGAAGGGTGCGCCGAGCACTTGAGCGTCAGCGGGATCGTTCACGAGCGAGATGCGCGAGTCGAGAATGCGCTCGCCGATTTTTGTGCCACCGCCCTGTTTGGACATCGCTGAGCGACCTTCGTCGGCCTGACGTGCGCCGAGCACACCGCGAATGGCGCCGAGGAAATCGGCGGACGCCTGCGGTTCGAAGATGACTGTGTAGCGACCGGGTTCAACGGCGCGCGGCTCGCGTGAGGCGCGTGCGCGCTCGATAGTGCGCGTGGCCATCGCGCGGAAATCGATCTTGGCCCAATCGTTCTCATTGGCGCCGCTCCACGACGAACCTGTGCCATCGTTGGTGCGCACGGTGAGCGTGTAGTCGGCGTTGGTGCTTCTATGGAATGCAAACAGACCCGCGCTGTTGCCAATGGCGCGCGCAGACGCGTTGCACTCGATGTACCCAGCGACCGAGAGATCGTTGGAGCGACGCGAGAGTTCGAGTGCCGAGAGTGCGGCGCGCGCACGATCTTCGGCAGAGAGTTGCGCGGTGGAATCGAACCACGCGGGAATCGTGATGTACTGCTGCGGTCCAAGCTCCGGCAACGACTCGGGGTCTTCTGGTGCGAGACGCGCGAGCGCTTCGGACTGCGCAACAGCCTGCACGAGTCCGCGTGCCGAAAGATCGTTGGTCTGCACCGTGGCGCTACGCTTGCCCACGAACGACGTGATGCTCAGCGACGCGTTGTCGGTGATGCCCGACGTGGACATCTGATTATCGGCGAAGCGCACATTGGTGTCATACGTGCTGCTGACACTCACGCGGCATGCATCGGCCTTGGACGCGCTCAGCGCGCGTTGCACCACATCCTCACACTCAGCGCGCGTCAACACGACGGCTTCGTCGAGCACACCGTGACGGGCGGCATCTTGCTGTGCAATCAACCGCTTGGGTGAACCGAACACGGAACGCGCGCTCATAGCGACACCCCCGTGTTGATCACGTTGATATTCTTGAAGCGGCAGGGCGGGCAACCGTGACTCACCGCGTTGGCCTGACCCGGCTGGCCCTTGCCATCGTTGAAGGTGCCGCCGAGTTCGTACGACGACTTGCCGCCGATGAGATCGATCGCGTTCCAGAACTCTGAAGTACGCATCACGTAGGCAACGTCCTTGAGTTGTCCGACAATCTTGCCGTCCTTCACTTCGTAGCAGATTTGTGCGCCGAACTGCGCGTTGTAGCGCTGCTGGTCAATGGAATACGAAGCGCGACCAATCATCGCGATGCCGCGTTCGGTGTTGGCGATGATGTCGTCCCACG
>JAYUWY010000528.1:0-2418 GCA_043753285.1 Gemmatimonas sp.
CTCACGGAGCGCACGCTCTCGCAGGTGCGGCTGGCGCGCGAGATTGGCACCGCGTCGGAGTTTGACTTGTTGCGTGCGCAGGTGGCGCGCGACAATCAGCGCCCGGCGTCGATTCAAGCGCGCGGTGGACGCACAGCGGCACATCTGCGACTCAAGCAGTTGTTGCGCTTGCCGTTGCAGCAGCCCATCACACTCACCACACCGATTCGTGATGACGCAGCAGCAATGGCCGCGGCACTCGCGCCGGTGACACTCGCCGATTCGCGCATGGTCACGCCAGACACGAGCGTGAGTGCGCGTGCGACGGTGCGTCAGGCCGCGGCGCAGTTGGAAGCGAGCGAACAGGCGCTGACCGCGGCGCGTCTCGCGCGGTTCCCGGCGTTGCAGCTGAGCTCTACGTATCAGCGCTTTGCGTATCCGCCGGAAGGCACATTTTTGCCGAGCGATTTTGATATGTACTTCCCCAACTGGACCGTCACGTTGGGGTTGAGCTTCCCCGTGTTCAACGGTGGTCGCATTGCGGGCGAGAAGATGGTCGCCGAAGCCAATGTGCTCGAAGCGCGCACTCGCCTTGAGCAGACGCGCGATGGCGCAGAGCTCGACGCGATTCTCGCGGTCACTGCATACGAACAAGCCGCGGCCGCGTACGCCGCGGCCGTTGGCACCGACGCGCAAGCTGCTCGCGCGTACTCGATCGCTGAAGTGCGCTTCGCCGAAGGCCTCTCGACGCCGGTGGAACTCACCGAGTCGCGCGTGCAACTCGAACAGGCGCGTCTGCAGCGCGTGAACACCGCGCGCGATCTCGAAGTCGCACGCTTGCGCATCGCTCTCTTGAAGGACCTCCCGCTCACGTTGGGAGGCATTCGCTAATGTCCGTCACTTCAAATCTCCACACACCCGCTCAGCGGGGGATGGTTCTGATGTCATCGCGTTTGTCATCGCGTTCGTATCGCGTCGCAGGTCTCGTACTTCTTGTTGCTTCTGTTGCTTCACTCGCGGCCTGCGGTGGTGATGACGCAACCGCCGAAACCGCTCCGGCAGAAGTCATCGTAAACGTGGGCCCTGAGGGTGTTGCAGTTGCAGCACAAACTATGCTCTCGGTCGGACCGCTGCTCTCGGGCACGCTCGTGGCTGAACGCACGGCGCAGATTCGCGCGGAAGTTTCCGGCGCAATCGTCGCGGTGAACTACGATCCGGGCGCTGCGGTTACGAAGGGCACGTCGCTGGGGCGCATCGATGATCGCGCCATCCAGGACGCGTACCTCGGCGCACGCTCGGGCTTCACCGCGGCGCAGTCTGCGGCAGATCTCTCGGCACGAGAGTTGTCGCGCGCCGAGCGTTTGCATGCGGCTGGCGCGTTGGCTGATCGCGACCTCGAGAACGCGCGTCGCGCAGACTTGGGTGCGCGCTCAATGCTCGACGACGCCCGCGCGCGCCTCTCGCAGGCTGAGAAGGCTCGCGATGCGGCGAACGTGCTCGCACCGTATGACGGCATTGTCTCGGAACGCTTTGTGAATCCGGGCGACATCGTGAATCCTGGCACGCCACTCTTTGCGATTGTGGATCCATCCACGATGCGTCTCGAGGCCGCGGTGCCCGCGTCTGAACTTTCGATGGTGCGCGTGGGCTATCCGGTGCGCTTTAGCGTGACGGGTTATCCGGGCCGCACGTTTGAAGGCCGCATCTCCAGCGTGAATCCGCAGGCGGATCCGCAGACGCGTCAGGTGCGCTTGTTCATTCGCATTCCAAATACTGGCCAGCGCCTCGTGGCCGGCTTGTTTGCTGAGGGTCGCGTCGCGAGCGAGTCGCGCGAGACGCTCACTGTGCCTGCACTCGCGGTGGATGAGCGTGGGCTCACGCCGCAAGTGGTTCGCTTGAAGAACGGTGTGACTGAGCGCGTTGCGGTGACGCTGGGTGCGCGCGATGGCGCCTCCGACCGCATCGAGATCACGAGCGGCATCGCTGCTGGTGATACGGTTCTCGTGGGTGCCGCACTTGGCATCACCGTGGGCTCGCGCGTGAAGGTCAGCACGCCGTCCGACACTTCGACCCAGCGCTGAGGCGCTTGACTGATGTTTATCTCTGACTTTGCGATTAAGAAGCCGCTCGTTACGGTCGTGTCGATGTTGGCACTCGTGGTGTTCGGGCTCTTCTCGCTGTGGCGACTGGAGACGGACGAGTTCCCTGACGTCCAGCAGCCGATCATCAACGTCGCAATCCCGTATCCTGGCGCGTCGCCGGATGTGGTGGAGCGCGAAGTACTCGACCGCGTCGAAGAAGCCGTGTCCGGCATCTCGGGTGTGGATCGTATCATGGGCGCAGCGCAGGACGGCTTCGCCAACGTGACGGTGTTCTTTGTCTTCGAGAAGGACCTGCAGCAGGCCTCGCAGGACATTCGCGACAAGATCAGCGCCATTC
>JAYUWY010000529.1:0-2414 GCA_043753285.1 Gemmatimonas sp.
CGCCGGGTGCCACGCGTCCAGTACGGCAATGCCGTGCGGCTCCAGCAGCGTGCGCAAGAACTTCACGTACGAGCCGCCGATCGTCGCATCGGGATGGTATGCCGACTTCAACGCGTCGAGAATCGCGCCGTGCGGCGCAGAACCCGCGGCGGCCACCAACTGCTCAAACTGTTCGCCCGTGTCCCCGAGCGGCATCTCGGCCATCACGACGCCTTCGTTGCCGCGACGCGGAATGCTCAAGCGATGCACCTGCCCTTCACCGGCCACGGCAGTCCACGACGCCTCAGCGAAGTCACCGTCGTCGGTGGCGGCCCAGAACACTGGTGCACACGGAATGCCCGTCTCGCGCTCCAAACGATCCGCAAGCGCCAACGCCGAGAGCGCCTTCAGCAGCGTGTACATCGGGCCGCCAAAGAGTCCTGGCTGCTGTCCCGTCGTCACGACGATGCCGTTGGCCGCGGCGACGCGCTCGAGACGTTCGGCAGCAGCGCCTGAGGGTTCGAGTGCCGGCCGCAGCCCAGCAAGCCAGCGCGAGCCGTCAAACTCTTGGCGCACCTTCTCGGCACGCGCCTTCCACGCGGCGGCACCCGAGGGGCGCGCGGGAAACCAATCTGACGGTGCCTGGCCGTCCTGCGCGGCACGCGAGAGCGGTGATCCGCCCAGCGTCTCCGTGACAATGCGCGGTGCGCTCATTGGGTCACGCCCTGCGGGACTCGCGTCATTCCGGTCGGCTACTTGTGGTAGGGTTCGCCGCGCACGATGGTGCCTGCGCGGTAGATCTGCTCCATCAATACCAAGCGCGCGAGTTCGTGCGGCAATGTCCACGGCGCCAAGCTGAGCTTCTTGTGCGGACGCGCCCGCAATGCGCCGCCAATACCAAACGCGCCACCGATCACAAACGCCACATCCTGCGCTCGCTCACGGAATCCCTGCACGAACGTTGCGAATGTTTCCGACGTGTAGACGCTGCCGCCGGACGGATCGCAGAGCACCAGCTGCGCATTGTCACTCAGGCGTTCGAGAATGCGCTCGGCTTCCTTCTCCATCACCGGCGTCGGCGCGAGTCCTCGCGCCGACTCTTCCTTCACTTCCACCATCTCGAGCGGCCAATAGTGCAGCGCGCGCTCCTCGTACTGACGAATGGCCGCCGCGAGCGCCGCGTCACGCGGCTTCCCGACGGCGGCCACCACCACTTTCATCGCCACCTCGGCCACGCCGAGGCGCAACACTTACGCATAGATGCCGCGCAGGCGATGCACCGTCGCGACGCGGCTGATTGCCACCATGTACGCGGCCGTACGCATATTCACCTTGTGCTGCTGCGAAAGCTTCAACACGTCGCGGAAGCTGTTCACCATGATGCTCTTCAAACGGTCGTTGACCGTCGCTTCATCCCAGTAATAGCCACCGCGGTTCTGCACCCACTCGAAGTAGCTCACGGTCACGCCACCGGCGTTGGCGAGAATGTCCGGGATGACGAACACACCCTTTTCGTCGAGCACGGCATCGGCCGCAGCTGACGTCGGGCCGTTGGCCCCCTCGCAAATGATCTTGGCCTTCACGTTCTTCATGTTCTTCGACGTGATGACGTTCTCGAGCGCGGCCGGGATCAACACGTCCACTTCGAGTTCGAGCAACTTCTCATTGGTGATCGGCTCGCCCTTGCCGTAGCCGTCGAGCGTCTTGTTCTTCTTGACGTGCGCAATCGCGTCGTCGACGTCGATGCCCTTCGGGTTGTACCAGCCGCCCGTGCGATCCGTCACCGCAACGACCTTGCAACCCTGCTGCATCATCAACTGCGCAGCCACCGAGCCCACGTTGCCGAAGCCCTGCACTGCCACTGTGGCGCCCTTCACGTCCATCTTGAGATGATCGAGCGCCTGCAGTGCGGTGAACATCACGCCGCGGCCCGTTGCTTCACGACGACCCAGTGAACCGCCCATCTCCACCGGCTTGCCCGTGGTGACAGCGTTCACTGTGTGGCCAACGTGCATCGAGTAGGTGTCCATCAACCACGCCATCACGCGCTCGTTCGTATTTACGTCCGGCGCCGGCACGTCAGAGTCCGGGCCCAACGTCTGAATGATGCCTGAGGTGTAGCGGCGCGTCACGCGCTCAAGCTCACCGGCCGACATCTTGAGCGGATCGCAAATCACGCCGCCCTTGGCGCCACCAAATGGAATGTTCACGACGGCGCACTTCCACGTCATCCACGCGGCGAGCGCCTTCACTTCGTCGAGGTTCACGTTCATGTCGAAGCGGATGCCGCCCTTGGCCGGACCGCGCGACGTGTTGTGCAACACGCGAATGCCGGTGAACACTTCGACTTCGCCGTTGTCCATGAGCACCGGAATGGACACGGTGATTTCCTTCTCGGCGCTGCGAAGCACCTTGTAGAGACCCGGCTCCAAATC
>JAYUWY010000530.1:0-4765 GCA_043753285.1 Gemmatimonas sp.
CTCCGCTTCCTGATGATTGGGCTCGGCTTCTTGATGATCTCCAACGTGCCGTTTCCCGGCTGGCCGCGCTTCACGTTCCGAACGGTGCACGGTGCGGCAGCCATCGTCGTCTTCGTTTCAAGCATCTTTGCACTGTTCTTTTTGCCGAAGCAGTTCTTCTTTCCGCTCGGCGTGCTCTACGTGCTCACCGGCTTAATTCTCGCCGTGTTGCGCGGTGTGCTTGAACTCCCTTCGCCCTTCGACGAGCCGGATGAGCTCGACGACAACGGCGAGTCACTCGCAGAGGAATCCCGGTCGTGACGAAGTTCCGTGTTGCTGTGCATATCGTCCCCCGTAAAGGTTTGCTGGATCCGCAGGGCAAGGCTGTGGCCGACGCCCTCCACACGCTCGGCTTCGCCGCAGTGGGCGAAGTGCACGTGGGTCGTCACTTGATCATCGAAACGACCGCCACGGACGCGGCCGCCGCGCAAACGTCTGTGCGTGAGATGTGCGCCAAGCTCCTCGCGAATCCCGTGACGGAAGACTTCGACATCGCGTCGGTGACATCGTGAAGGTCGGCGTCGTTTCCTTCCCCGGCTCAAACTGCGACGAGGACGCACTCCTCGCCATCGTCGAGAGTCTCCGCGAAGACGCCGTGATGCTGTGGCACAAGGATCACGACTTGCAGGGCGCGGACGTCATCATCCTGCCCGGCGGCTTTAGCTACGGCGATTACCTGCGCTCCGGTGCCATTGCGCGCTTCTCGCCGATCATGCAAGAAGTCGTCGCGCACGCAAAGCGCGGCGGCCCAGTGATCGGCATCTGCAACGGCTTCCAGATCGCGTGTGAAGCGGGGCTGCTGCCCGGCGCGCTCCTCCGCAATGCATCGCTGCAGTTTCGTTCAATGCCTGTGACGCTTCGCGTGGAGAGCACGAACACCGTGTTCACCAACAAGGCGACCAAAGGGCAGATGCTCACGATGCCCATCGCCCACGGCGACGGTCGCTACACCGCCGACGCCGAGACGATCAAGCAGCTCGAAGGCGAAGGCCGCGTCGTGTTTCGCTACGTGGACGCGAAAGGCGACCCAACCGATGCGTCGAATCCGAATGGTGCAATGAACAACATCGCCGGCATCACCAACGCAGCCGGCACTGTCGTTGGTATGATGCCCCACCCCGAGCGTGCGCTTGAGCCGCTTCTTGGTGGCTCTGATGGGATGGTGCTCTTCGAAAGTCTTCTCTCAGCCGTGAACGCGTAGCTCTCAAGTCTCAAGTCTCCCATCTCAAGTCTCCACACAAATGTCGACTGACAACAAGCCCTCTAAGAACGAAGACGAATACTTCTTGCTCCAAGACCAGGAGCTCATGAAGGCCCACCGCGCCAAGCTCGACGCTGAGCGTGAAGCCAAGTCGCGCGCCGCGCACCACATGAAGTGCCCCAAGTGCGGCGCCACCATCGCCGAGCAGTCTGTTGGCCCCGTGAAGGTGGACGTTTGCCCCGACTGCCACGGTATGTGGCTCGACGCTGGCGAGCTCGAGATGGTTGCGAAGGTGAAGGACACCGCCATCGGCGGATTCCTCAAGGACATTCTCAAGGGACTCCGCAGCAAGTGAGCGCTACGCCACGCCCCGGCGATCCGGTCATCACACCTGCGCTCGTCGCCGAGCATGGGCTCACGCCGTTTGAGTACGAACGGCTGGTCAACATGCTCGGACGCACGCCGACATTCACCGAACTCGGCATCATCTCCGCGCTCTGGAGCGAGCACTGTTCCTACAAGCACTCGCGCCCCGTCCTCAAGACGTTGCCGACCGAGGCGCCTTGGGTGCTCCAGGGCCCAGGTGAAAATGCTGGCGTCATCTCCATCGGTGACGGACTCGCCGTGGCGTTCAAGATTGAGTCGCACAACCATCCGTCTGCCGTGGAGCCGTATCAGGGCGCAGCAACGGGCGTCGGCGGCATTCTCCGCGACGTGTTCACCATGGGTGCTCGTCCCATCGCAATGCTCAACTCGCTGCGCTTTGGATCGTTGGAGACACCGCGCGTGCGCTATCTCGTGAGCGGCGTGGTGAAAGGCATCGGCGACTACGGCAACTGCATGGGCGTGCCCACGGTTGCTGGCGACGTGATGTTTGACGCCGCGTACGAGGGCAATCCGCTCGTGAACGCAATGTGCGTCGGCATCATGAAGGAAGAAGAACTGATTCGCGCGAAGGCCGAAGGTGTGGGCAATCCCGTGATTGCAGTTGGTGCGCGCACGGGTCGCGATGGCATTCATGGCGCATCGTTTGCCTCTGAAGATCTCTCGGAAGAAAACGAAGCAAAGCGTCCACGTGTGCAGGTGGGCGATCCGTTCACCGAGAAGTTGCTACTCGAAGCCTCGCTCGAACTCATTCGCTCGGGCCACATCGTCGCCATTCAAGACATGGGCGCAGCCGGCCTCACCAGCTCCAGCGCCGAAATGGCCGAACGCGGTGATGTGGGCGTGACGATTGATACGCTCAAGGTGCCGGTGCGCGAGCTCGGCATGACGCCGTACGAGATTCTGCTCTCCGAATCGCAGGAGCGGATGCTGGTCGTCGCCAAGAAAGGCCACGACGGCGAAGTGAAGAAGATTCTCGCCAAATGGGACCTCATCGCGGAAGTCATTGGCGAAGTTATCGCCGAGCCCGTGTATCGCGTGACCGAAGGTGATCACGTGGTCGCCGAGTTCCCTGGCACGCGCCTCGTCACGGATTGCCCGCAGTATCATCCCGAGGCGAAGGAGAGCGACGAAGCAGTCGCCCGGCGCACTCGCGACGTGCACGCCATCGCCGAACTCGCCACAGAGGCTGATCCCGCGTGGACGCTGGAGCGCCTGCTGCAAGCACCCACCATTGCCAGCAAGCACTGGATTCATCGTCAGTATGATTCGACCGTGCGTACCAACACCGTGATGGGCCCAGGACACGGCGACGCCGCGGTGTTGCGCATTCGCGGCACCAAGAAGGCGCTGGCCGTGAAGACCGACTGCAACGGCCGCTATGTGTTCCTTGATCCTCGTGTGGGCGGTCGTATCGCCGTCGCAGAGGCCGCGCGCAATGTGGCTTGCGTCGGTGCCACGCCGCGCGCGATTACCAACTGTCTCAACTTCGGAAATCCGAAAAAACCGGAGGTGTTCTTCCAGTTCCGCGAAGCCGTGTACGGAATGGGCGACGCTTGCCGCGTGCTCGAGACGCCTGTCACTGGCGGCAACGTCTCGCTGTACAATGAGAATCCGCAGGGCGCAGTCTACCCCACGCCGACGATTGGCATGGTGGGCGTGCTCGACGACGCATCGCACGCGACCACGATGCGCTTCCAGAACGCTGGCGACGCCATCGTGCTGCTCGGGGAGAACACGGATGAAATCGGCGGCTCCGAATACCTCGCGTGGATTCACGGCGTGGTGGCCGGTGCCCCGCCGTCGGTGAGCCTTGAAGGCGAGCGTCAGTTGATTGCCGCCGTGCTGGAGAGCATTCGCGCCGGCAACGTGAAGAGTGCGCACGATTGTTCTGAGGGCGGAATCGCCGTCGCACTTGCAGAGTCCTGCATCGCCGACCGCGCGCAGCCGATGGGCGCTGAGGTGGATCTCTCGGCGTGGAAGTCACTGCCAACGCGCGCACTGCTGTTTGGTGAAGCGCAGGGCCGCGTGGTGATTTCTACGGCCAACGCCGATGCAGTCCTGGAGACGGCCAAGAAGCACGGCGTTCCGGCTCGCATCATCGGCCGCGTCACAGAAGCAGCGAAGGGCCTGCAGATCGCAGCGGGAAGCAAGCGCGTCAGCATCACGACGGATCGACTCACTGACGCGTTCCACGAGGCACTCCCCCGCGCGATGTCGCGGGTGGCTGCGGGAGGAGTGAACTAGATGTGCGGTATTTTCGGAGTGAGCGGGCACGCGGATGCAGCGGCGCTCACGCATCTTGGGCTCTACTCGCTGCAACATCGCGGTCAGGAGTCGGCGGGCATCGTCGCGGTCAACGACGGCGAAGTGCACGCCATCCGTGCGATGGGCTTGGTCTCCGATCAATTCTCGGACGAGGCCATGGAGACGTTGGTGGGCTCCGTCGCGATGGGCCACACGCGCTACTCCACGGCGGGCTCGTCTAGCATCGAGAACGCACAGCCAGCTCTCGTGCGCTTCAAGGGCGGACACCTCGCCCTCGCGCACAACGGCAATCTGACTAACGCGCTCGATATCCGCGGCAAGCTGGAAGACGAAGGCAGCATCTTCTCGTCCTCAGCTGACTCCGAAGTCATTGTGCACCGCTTGGCCAAAGCGAAGGCCGACAAGCCAGAAGAGAAGCTCGCCGAAGCGCTCGAAGGCGTCGAAGGCGCGTACTCGCTGCTCATCATCGTGGGCGACACGCTCGTCGCGGCGCGTGACCCATACGGCTGGCGTCCGCTTGTGATGGGCCGACTCAACGGCGCGTATGTGTTTGCGTCAGAGACCTGCGCGCTCGACATCGTCGGTGCCACGGTCGAGCGTGAAGTGAAGCCAGGCGAGATCATCGCCATCGCACCTGATGGCACGATGCGCTCGTTGGAGCGGGGCGCGCAGCCAGATCTCCACCGCTGCGTGTTTGAGTACGTCTACTTTGCTCGCCCGGACTCCAGCGTGTTCGGCGGCTCGGTCGATCGCGCGCGTCGTGCACTTGGCCATCGCTTGGCCACCGAGCATCCGGCCCCGACGGCGGATCTCGTCTTCGCCGTGCCGGACTCGTCGAACTCTGCGGCACTTGGCTTCGCCGAGAAGAGCGGC
>JAYUWY010000531.1:0-4760 GCA_043753285.1 Gemmatimonas sp.
AATGGCCACCATCCTCTACGTGGATGACGAACCCGCCGTGGGGCTGCTACTCGGTCATATGATCGAGCAGGCAGGCCATCACGCGATTGGCGCCAAGTCGGTGCACGAAGCGCTGCAAGCGTTGGCGCGCGAGCGCGTTGACCTCATTGTCTCTGACCACCAGATGCCGGGCCTCACGGGTCTTGATCTCCTTGAGATGATCAAGGGCGAGGGCCACGACATTCCGCTCATTATGCTCACCGGCTACGCGAGTATCGAGCACGCGGTCACCGCCATCAAAGCGGGCGCGGTTGACTACATCACGAAGCCGGTCGATTCCCACCAGCTCGAGATCGCACTCGGCCAAGCACTCAAAGTCGTGCGACTCAAGCGCGAGAACGCCGCGCTGCGCGACGAAGTGATGGCGCTGCGCCAGAATCACACAATTATTGGCGAGTCGCAGGCCATTCATCGCGCACTCCAAGAAGTCGCGATGGCCGCGCCCACCCGCGCCACGGTGCTCCTCCTCGGCGAGAGCGGCACGGGCAAAGAACTCTTCGCGCGCGCCATTCACGAACAGAGCGATCGCCGCGATCAGCCGTTCATCAAGATCAACTGCGCCGCCATTCCCGAAGGCCTCATCGAGAGCGCACTCTTCGGTCACGAAAAAGGCGCGTTCACCGGTGCCATCAAACGCGTCGAAGGCGCATTCGAACGCGCCAACCGCGGCACGCTCTTGCTCGACGAAATCAGCGAGATGCGACTCGACCTGCAAGCCAAGCTGCTGCGCGTGCTCCAAGAAGGAGAGTTCGAGCGCGTCGGTGGCGAAACGCCCATCAAAGTGGACGTGCGCATCATCGCCACCTCCAATCGCGAACTCGCAGAAGACGCCGCTGCCGGACGCTTTCGCCAAGATCTCTACTTCCGCTTGAGCGTCATCCCGGTTCACATCCCACCGCTGCGCGAGCGCGCGAGCGATATCCCCATCCTCGCGATGAAGTTCGCCGTGCGCGCCGCACAGGAATATCGCAAAGACATCCAAGGCATCACGCCCGATGCGATGGAATGGCTGCGCACGCAATCGTGGCCGGGCAACGTGCGCGAGTTGCAACACCTAGTCGAACGCGCCGTCGTGCTCGCGCGCGAGCCGATGCTCACGTACTCGTCCTTCGCCGGCGGCAGCGATCGCCGAGCAGCTGGGACTCCGTCGCGCGCACAGTCCGCGATCGACGACGGCACCATCATTTTGCACTCGCTGCACATCGCGGAAGCAGAGGAGCGTCTCATCCAAGCCGCACTTGCCCGCACAGACGGAAACCGCACCCGCGCCGCAGAACTCCTGGGCATCTCAATCCGCACGCTGCGCACCCGCCTGAACGTCACCGGCGACTAGCCGCTCCCAGTATTACTCGGCAAAAACTGCCGCTCGGCGAAATTTGCCTGTATACAAATGAGTGCAGTTCCGCGCTAAAGCATTGTATTACAATGCTTTAGTGTTTTAACATATGTGGCACAATTCGTGAACTACCTATCGGCGGATCATCACGCCTAGGAGCCACGAATGCCACATTCCACACATTCCATAGACGCCTTGGTACAACCCCACCTCGGCCTTGTTCACTTCTTGGCGCGCCGGCTCCACCGGACGCTCGCCGACGAGGCTGACCTCGACGAGCTCGTGAGCGCCGGCATGCTCGGCCTGCTCAATGCAGCCGAAGCCTTCGACACCGCACGGGGCCTGGCCTTCAGCACCTACGCCGCCACACGCATCCGCGGCGCCATGCTCGACGAACTGCGCCGCATCGATCCGCTCACACGCACCGAACGCGATCGCGCGCGACACGTCGAGCACACCAGCGATAAACTCGCGCAGCTCCTGCACCGCCGACCCACCAGCCACGAACTCGCCGACGCACTCGGCACAGACTCCGCCACTCTCATCGCCTGGGAGCGAGAACTGCGCGATAGCACCACCATCAGCCTGGAAGCACCGTTGAATCACACATCGAAGAATTCACCCTCGCGCGAAGATCATCTGCCCGCAGCTGACGACGACATCGAGCTGGAACTCGATCGCGAGCGCGAGCGCGAACGCCTGCGCGAAGCACTGCACTCGCTCGATCGCGCTTCACTCGAAGTCCTCGTGCTCTCATTCTTCGAAGACCGCACCCTTCGCGAAATCGCACCGCGACTGGGCGTCACCGAGTCCGGCGTGAGCCGAATCCGCGCCCGCGCACTGCGCCAACTGCGCACGCGCCTCCAACGCCCCGCCGTCGCCTAACCCCTACCATTCTTGCTCGGCAAAAACTGCCGCTCGGCGAATATTGCCTAGCACTCCGAACGAAGAAGTTCGTCGTAAGTAGTTGATTTGTAGACACTTACAGAGAATGTCTAAGCGGCACGGAACGTGAATATAGAGGAGTCAGAACCCCAACGGACTCCTCCAAATGCGCGCTTCCAACTTCATCATCGCAGCGGCCCTCTTCATCGCCGCACCGCTCGCCGCTCAGACGACGGGCCTCGCAGTCGGCAGTCGCCGCGCTGCAGTGCGAGTTGAAGCCAACATGGCGATCCCCACCTACGTGCGCGCCGCCGAAGCCGTGGCGCTCACGGAGACTTGGAAGGGCACGGGATTCGTGGAGATGCTCGCGACCTACACGGTGCGCGGCAACACGCGTTGGGAACTCACCGCCACGATGCCTGAAGGCGTGACCGTGCTTGATCGCGATGGCAACTGGGTTGCTGGCTCGGCTATCGTCGGCGAAGGCGATGTCACCAATGGTGCAGAACTCACGGTGCGCGTGCGCGTGACCACCGCTGCTGCCGCGACGTGGAAGAACGACATGCGCATTGAAGCTGGCCGCGCACTCTAACAGCGCAGACTACGTGCGCGCAGTCGCCTTGGTCATTCCGGGCAGAGCGAGCGTCAGCAGAATCGTCCCCGCCGAAATACTCGCACAGCTCACCGCGCCGCCTTCCAGTTTCGAAGCGTAGGCCAGCGCCCCAAACTCAGAGCGCGCCATCACAACGCTGTCGCTGCCAGGCGCAGTAATCGCCATCACTGTCTCGTCGCCCACGCGCGCGATTGACGATTCCACCGTGCCTTTGCCTGCATCCGCCCCCGACGCGAGCAGCGCCAGCACCGCAAAACGCAGCGCATCTCCTGGCCACAGCATCACGGGTTCTACATCACCGGACTCTGGCGGCGCATCAAATCTCGCGTGGCGTGCATCGAGGTGATGCGCGAGCAGCATCGCTGCCGTCTGCAAAGCCTCACCCATGCGCGCCGGCTCGCGCCGCGCTGATCGCCCGCTGAGCGCGAGGCGAAACAATCCCATCAGCGCACGCAGTTTGTCGACTTCGCCCAACAACTGCTGCATGCCCTCCTCACCGCTGGAGAGCTTTGCTTCATACAACTGCGCAATCCCACTCAGTGCGGCCACGCGATTGTTGCACGCATGCACGAGCCCCGCGAGCAGCGCCTGATGCACAGGCAGCCAATCGTCGGCACGAATCGAACTGCGTGTGTTGTCGCTCGCTCCCATCACGCAACCTCCGCGAGATCTTGGGCTTCAACCCTCGCTACAATCTGCGCCGCATCGGGCCCGGCCACAAAAATCCATTCGGTATTGGTCAAATGCCCCGGCGCGCCCACCAACTCGCCACTGGGTGCATAGATGCCAATCTTCGCGCCCACATAGCGACGCGACACTACGGGTAGTGCCCCCACCTCGCCGAAGTGTTCCGCGAGCATGCCGCGAATTGTCGCGAGGCGAATAAATCCTTCGTCGGAGAAGGACACAATGGCGTGCCGCGCACGCAAATTGCCAAACACTTCTTCGAGCGATGGCACCGCATCCACGCGCGAGTTGAAGACGCTCTTCGTCGTGCGACAATCTTCGCGCTTGTTGGCGATGCCATACGTCGCCGGCGCATCGCCGCGCACGAGCGTCTCCCACACATGATAGTTGCGGTAGTACGAGTGCTGATTGTACGGCGGATCGATGTACGCGATGTCATAATCCACGTCGCGACGCACCGCATCGCGCGCGTCCGATCGCAGCGCCACACCGGGGCCGTCGAGCAACAACGGCATGCGCAACCGCAGCGCACGATGACTGCGCAACGACCACTGCTTGAGATACGCCATCTGCAGCCCCGTCGTGGAATCCACGCGATCTGCAGCTTCTAAGAGTGACGTCAAAAGAATTGCGCGCTCAGTCGCTTCATCCGTCACGCTGTCGAGTCGCGCACGAATGGCATCCACGCGCATGCCGTTGTGTGGTTGCACGTAGCGCGACGCTTCGCAGAATGTCTCGGTGAAGTACCCGCGCTCACCCGGCAATGCGTTCAACGCATCAATCATTGTCTGCACGCGCGCCGTGTTCACCGTGCGCGCGTCCGTGGCGATGTACGCGCGACCCAACACTTCGCTGTAGCTCGCGGTGTCGTTGGTCGTCACTTCGAACCCCGCCGCCTTCAGGCCTTGGGCCACGCGCGTCGTCCCCGTGAAGAGGTCCAACGCCGTACGCGCCCCAGGAATCGCCTGCGCCAAGGCGACAATCCGCGGGACCAGCTTCCGCTTGGAGCCCAAGTACTTGATCACTCGTCAGAAGCTAGGGCGAGGCCCTGCCGCGAGCCAGTCAAATGTTACATTCAATGACGGCCCAAGCCCTGCGACGGCCTCGTAGCAGTCTGATCCTTTTCCTTTCTCGGAGTAGAAATGCGGATCACCAAAGTCGGCGTCATTGGCGCCGGCGCCATGGGAGCTGGCATCGCCG
>JAYUWY010000532.1:0-2406 GCA_043753285.1 Gemmatimonas sp.
AGAATCAACAGCGGCAGCGTGCCCACCCAAAACTTGGCCCACAACAAATCCTTCACCTGCATCGGGCTCGAGCGCAGCAACCACAGCGTGCGCCCTTCGAGTGACACACCAGGAAAAATGAAACGCGCTGCAATGGACGCGAGCACAAAGCCCGCGAGTACGAGATTCAAAAACGGCACGACATTCACGAGGAAGAACGTGATGCCTTCGCCGCGCAGCGGGAGGAACTTGATGTTGTACACGTACACCACGACGAGCACGCCGAGCAGAATCAGCTGCGACCACTGCGTGGTGTCGCGGAAAAACAAACGCAGTTCCTTGAGCACGAGCTCACGACGCAACGTTCCAAACGGTGCGAGCAGCGTGTCGGTGAGGCGCGAGAGGAATCCGCCCTTCTTCACCCAGCGCTGCGCACTTTCCTGCGCCTTGCTGAAGCCCGTGTGATACAGCCAGCGGTGCAGCATGGCGCCGAGCACGACAACAGCGCCTGCAGTCGCCCACAGCATGTACATCGAGAGCCAATCGGGCTCGCCGCTCAGCCAGCCCATCGTCGCCTTCTGCACCCACTCGCTTGGGAGCAGCGGCGACGTCGGCGTGCGCAGCACGGAGATGAAGTCCATCAACGAACGGAATCCCTCTGGGCGCGCGAGACGCTCGGGGCGAATCAAGCGGAACATCAGCACGATGCCACCGGCGGCGAGCACTGCAATCACCGAGAGAATGTCGCGCGTGCGACGCGCCGGAAACACGTTCACGAGAATCAGCGTGAGCGCGCTGCCCACCACCGCGGGGATAATGAACATCGGTACCATCAACAGCACCGCAACAATCGGGAAGAGCCAGCCGCCCTTGTACGCAATGCCGTACGCCGTGAACATCGGAATCGCGACGAGTGCGACCATCCAGCTCGACGCAATGATCGTCTCAAGCAACTTCGCGCCATACAGCCGCAGCCAATCCACCGGCGCGGACACCAGCATGTCCAGATCCTTCGCGAGGAAGAAGCTCGACAGCGCCGTAATCACGTTCGAGAGCAGTAGGATGCTCGTGAAGCCGAGGAGAATTAGGCCGAGCAGTTTGCCCGCGAGCAGCGCACCGATTTCTTCGACGCCGCGAAAATACGTGAGCAAGCGGTAGAGCACGCCAAAGATGAACGCCCAAAAGAGGACGCCCACAACGCCGAGGATCACGTAACGTGCGCTGCGTCCCTTCTCACCTTGCGCCGTACGCGCGCGCGCCGTCAGCCACTTGGGAAGCAACAAGTGGAGAAGCGGCGGATCCGGAAGCAGTTCAGGCGTCATCACGCGTCAAGGACATCCATCAAGTCCCGTGCGGCGTTCTCGCCGGTGAGGCGCAGGAAGAGTTCTTCCAATCCCTTCTCACCGCCCTGCAACTGCGTGCGCAAATCACTCATCGTGCCGTACGCCTTGATCTCGCCTTGCACGATGATCGCCAACCGGTCACACAGCGACTCGGCGACTTCCAGCGTGTGCGTGGAGAAAATGATCGTGTGGCCGCGATGCGTGTACTCGCGAAACAGATCTTTCAGAATGCGCGCCGCCTTGGGGTCGAGACCCACCATCGGCTCGTCCACGACGATGACTTCGGGGCGATGCACAAATGCGCTGGAGATGATGAGCTTCTGCCGCATGCCGTGCGAATAGCTCTCGACGAGTTCGTCTTGCCACGCTTCGAGATCGAAGAGCGCCAGGAGTTCGCGCGCGCGATGCTCGACGTCCGGCCCCTTCTGATCGTACAGACCAGCGACGAAGCGCAAGAACTCACTACCCGTGAGCTTTTCGTAGATGAACGGGCGATCAGGAATGAAGCCGAGCTTGGACTTCGCGAGCACAGGGTCCGCGATGATGTCCACACCCGCGACGCGAATGTTGCCGCTCGTGGGCTTCAAGATGCCGGCCATCATGCGCAGCGTCGTCGTCTTACCCGCGCCGTTGGGCCCGAGGAATCCAAACAGTTCGCCACGCGGGACGACGAGATCAATGTTGTTAACGGCGGTGAAATCGCCGTAGCGCTTCGTGAGCTTTGTAATCTCGATCATCGGGCGTCGAGGACCTCAACCTTGAGTGTACCAACGAGTCGCAGCAATTCACCTTGGCGCGTCAGTCCGCCGCTCACGAAACGCAAATGCGCAGCGTCGGCCGGGAACTGTCCGAAGGTGGGATCCACGGCGACCCAATCTCCAAGCCGGACTTCCGGCCACGCGTGGTAGTAGAACTTGCCGTTCACATACGCGAGTCCCGTGGCGATGCGCGCCGGAATTCCCGCCGCGCGCGCGAGCGCCACGTACAACTGCGTGTGCTCATTACAATCACCGCGACGCGAGCGCAGCACCTGCAACGCACTCGGCACCGTGATGGTGATCTCCTTCGCCAGTGAGTCGTGCAC
>JAYUWY010000533.1:0-4747 GCA_043753285.1 Gemmatimonas sp.
GGCAGTGGACTGAGCGCGTTCTCGCTCGATGATGATCCGAGCGATGCAACGCTGAGCGACACCAAGACATTCTCGACGTTGCTTGCCAACTCAACGTACACAGTAAACGTCGGCGCAACGAGCGGTTGGGCATTGCCGGTGATTAGCTGCAGCTCAACCGGCGGCACGGCGAGCACGTATACATACTCCTCGCTCGGTGTCTCCGTGCTGCTCGCGCAGAGCGAGCACGTCACGTGCGTCTTCACGGACGCGCGGCTCCCGCTCGGCTCCATCACAATCATTAAAGACGCGCAGCCCAACAGCGCGCAGAACTTCGCATTCACGCACAGCATTGCCTCGAGCCCTGGCTTCTCGCTCGATGATGATTCTGACGGAACCCTCTCGAACCAGCGCGTCTTTCCGAATCTTATCGCCGGGAACTACACGTTCTCCGAAGCTGCAGTCAGCGGCTGGACGCTCACGAGTGTTGTTTGTTTGCCCAGCGCTGGCACGTCCACGAATCCATCCGGTGTGCTGACCGTCGCGCTCACCGCTGGTGCGAATGTCGTGTGCACATTCACGAACACACAAGCGGCCACCGGCACACTGACCATCGTGAAGGATGCGCAACCGGACAATGCGCAGAACTTCCACTATACGACCGTCGGCGCGGGGATTGCGGCGTTCGATCTCGATGATGATCCCGCCGACGGCGCACTGGCGAACACGACGACGTTTACCGGATTGGCCGCCGGCGTGTCGTTTACCGTGACTGAAGATGCCGTCGCGGGCTGGACCGTGCCATCGTTGCAGTGCATCGTCGCCGTGCCCGGAACGACAACGACGTTCACTGATCAGCTCAACCGAACGTTCACGGTAAACCTAGAGGCCGGCGCAAACGTCACGTGTACGTTCTCGAACGTGTACACGCCGCCGGCGACGGGATCGATCACGATCATCAAGGTCGCGCAGCCCAACAGCGCGCAGGACTTCGCGTTCACGCACAGCATTGCCGCGAGTCCCGGCTTCTCGCTCGACGATGATGCCGACGGCACGCTCTCCAATCAGCGCGTCTTCACCAATCTCTCTGCCGGCAACTACACGTTCGCCGAGACAGGGGTGGCCGGCTGGACGCTCGCCAGCGTGGTGTGTTCGCCGTCCGCGGGCACTTCGACGAATCCAAGCGGTGTGCTGACCGTGGCGCTCACGGCGGGTGCGAACGTCATCTGCACGTTTACGAACACGCAACCGTAAGCAGCGGGCATCTCCGGGATGTTTGCTGCGTTGCGATCGCTTGTAGTGCCGCGCGAAGACCGGCGCGCGGCGTTCGCGCTCGTGTACACCGCACTGGTGTTGATGTTGGCGGAGTACTTCTTCTCGTTCGCTGCGATTCGACGACACGAGTGGCTGTCTGGCGTTCAGCCCGGACACCAAGAGCTCGCCGTCGGACTCGCGTGGGTCGCATCGCTGCTCGTGATGTTCCTCGCGATTCCCGCGGCGATCGTGCGCTATGGACATCGCGAAGGATTCCGCACGATTGGGTGGAGCACTAGCGGCCTCAAGCGCCACTTGCGCGTCTATCTGATTCTCTACGCGCTCGCGCTTCCTCTCGTGTTGCTCGCCGCGCGTCGCTCAGACTTTCTTGGCACGTATCCATTCGTGCGCATCGAAAGCGGCGCCCTGATGACGCTACTCATCTGGGAATGTGCGTACGTGCTGATGTTCGTCGCGCTGGAGGCGTTCTTTCGCGGGTATCTCCTCTTCACACTCGAGGCGCGCATCGGATGGCTCAGCGTCTTCGTGATGACGGTCCCATACACGATGATTCACTTTCACAAGCCGTGGCCCGAAGCGCTCGCCGCGATTGGCGCCGGAGTTCTGCTTGGCGCGCTTGCGCTTAGGTATCGCTCATTCGTCGGTGGTGCGGTGTTGCACGCGTTGGTCGCGGTGACGATGGACGTGCTGTCCGTGAATCGCGCGGGACTCTAGAAGCTAAACGAGATCGCGGCGCTCAGTCCGACCGTCACTACGGCATCACAAGCGGCACAAACTGCCCGGCATCAATCACGCCGTTTCGAACTGTGTACAGCGTGAACCCCGACGGAAACGTCAGCGGGCCACGCCGCGACGGGCCGATCACGGCCGCACTCTGTTCGAATCGAGTCTTCACGCCAACAATCTCATGCGTGATCTTCTCGCCCGCGTGCACGTGCGCGCCCAGTGCGAGCACATGCGGTCGCGCGCGAAGCACCGTGAGCACGTCGGCAGCGTTCGACACAACGTGCCGGAACAATGTCTCGCCCCGCACCGTGATCAGCGTTGGCGCCGGCGGCGCGTCAGTGTATCCACCGAAAGTCTCCATCGTGGAAACCATCGGAATGTGGTTGAACGTCACCACGGGCATCGTCGCGGGAATGCGCGCGAGATCTCGCTCCAGCCACGCGAGTTGCACGCTATCCACGTGTCCGTAGTACGAGGGACCCGCGTTGTCGATGGTATTCAGTCCGACGAAATGCACGCCGCCGTACGTGAACGAGTAGTAGTCGGGCCCGAGATACTTGTGATACATCTTGCGGCCGAACAGCGGATGCGTGGACTCGACGTGCGACAGGTGCTGTTCAATCCCGAAGATCTCATGATTGCCAGGCACCGCCCACGTCGGCGTCACGAACTGGCCGGCCTCACTCATGTACAAATCGTAGTAAGACGTCGCCTCGGCCTCGCCCACGCGCAGCGCGTCGCGGACGAGGTCACCAGCGATGAGGGCAAACGCCGGACGCAGCGAATCAACGAGCGTGCGCAACCGACGCGTGCGGCCAACAGACGCCGGCGCGATGTGCGTGTCGGACGCGTGTACAAACGTGAACGCTTCCGGTGCGCGCGACGGCGCTAATGCAAACTCGACGCGCGATGAGCCGTCGCTGACGCTGCGCCAAAAGCGCCCGACAACCTGATAGTTGTCCGGCACCGAAACGAACACGAGGTCGTTGGGGCCGCGTGCGATGCTAAACGCGCCCGCGGAGTCTGTCGCGACGACTGCGTCTTGATTCGAGACAATCACGTTGGCGAGCCCGCGCTCGCCGAGATTGCGTTGACCGTCACGATTCTGATCAACATAGACGGCGCCGCGCACGAGCGGAGTCTGCGCGCAAAGTGGCTCGGTCAGCGAGACCGACAACGAGAGGGCGAGCGAAGCGACGCCGATGCGCATGGAGTGAAATATACAGAGTTGCAGCGCGGCCTACCTCGCGACCGAAAGCGAGTCTACTGTTGCTGCAACTTATGAACGTGAGCGGCAATCTGGAGCCGCGAGTGCAGCGCGAGCTTCTCCATCACGTTCCGCACGTGGCTCTTCACGGTATGCGTCGCAATGTTGAGTCGTAGCGCGATCTCCTTGTTGCTCAGCCCCTCGCCGATGATCGCGATGACGTCGAGCTCTCGCGGGGTCATCCGAATGTCCTCGAGCACTCGCTTTCGCTCGGTGCCCGCGGCCTCGCGAGCGATCTGCGAGAACAGCGACTCGGTCAGTTGCGCCGGCAGCACGTTCTTTCCCGCCGCGACCGCTCGAATAGTTGCGACGAACTCCTCGAGCGTCGCGTCCTTGAGCGCGAAGCCGGCGACGCCTGCGTTCACATACTCGCGCACTTCTTCGCTGGCCGGGAGCAAGTCCATCATCACGATGCGCGAGGCCGGACAGCTTACGCGGAGCGCCACCACCACGTTCATGCTGTCGCGATCCGAGAGCCCGGTGTCGAGCAGAATGACGTCCGGCTGAGCGCGGGCAAGTTCGGGCGAGTCGGCCGCGCCCGCGAAGGTGACCTCGAGGCCTGAAAGCGTGTCGAGGAGGCGAGTGAGCGCCTGTCGGACCATCAGGTTGTCGTCGAGGATCGCGATTGTTATGGGCTTGCCTGAGGACATCGGGCGGTCTCCGAGACGGGAATGCGAGCGGGCGTGCCGAAAGGTACTGCGCGGATATGACTCAAATGGGTGATTGTTTCCCGAGTACGCGCGAGGTATGGTGCGTCCAGTGGGTCTTGCAGGTGCTCAATACAATGCTGGAGGATTGATGTCCGTGCCCGAAGTCGAGGTCTTTCCGAGTACGCCGACTGGTGGAGTGGTGGACTTTGTGCCCGCCGCCCAGCGTCTGTTGCTCGACATCCTCGACACCGTCCGGCAGCCCCTCCTCGTGCTCGACCCGGACTTTCGGGTCACCCAAGCAAACCGAGCCTTTTTTCGCACCTTCTTGGTCCGTCCGTCCGACACCATTGGCACAGTACTCTTCGCACTCGGCGATGGGCAATGGGACATCGCCCCGTTGCGCGAGATGCTCCGCGACAAATTGCCGCTCGAGTCCCAGCTCGACGACTTCGACGTGGACCACGTGTTTCCGGGAATCGGGCGCAAGATCATGTTGCTCAACGCTCGGCTGGTCTCGCAGGGCCCGGACACGCCGCGCGTTATTCTACTCGCGATTGAGGACGTCACGACGCTGCGCGAGACCGACGCCCGACTCGCCCAACAGCGCACTGAGCTCCAGCGATCCAACGCGGCGCTGGACGAGTACGCGTCAATTGCCTCGCACGACTTGCAGGAGCCGGTTCGTAAGATTCTGTCGTTCGGCGAGCGGTTGGTGACCTCGGCGAGTGGCGTGCTGGATGCCACGCAGCGTCAGCAACTCGACCGCGTGATGTCGGCGGCGAACCGGATGCGGGTGCTCGTCAACGACCTGCTGCAGTACTCACAGGTGACCACCCGCGTTGCCTCCTTT
>JAYUWY010000534.1:0-10141 GCA_043753285.1 Gemmatimonas sp.
CCCGAGCGAAAGGCGATCACTGGTGTGCGGGAGAGCTGCGCTTCCACCGCGACGAGTCCGTGACCTTCGTTGAGTGACGGCATGACCACAGCCTGCGCGCGACGGTATAGTGCCGGAAGCGTGCTGCGGTCCACTTGGCCGAGCCAGTTGACGCGCGAGGCGATGCCCAGTGATTGGGCGCGCGCTTTGAGCGCGTCGCCGTCTTCACCATCGCCAACCACGTCGAGCGTGGTTGCGGCGGGACACCACGCCAGTGCTTCGAGCAACGCACGCAGTCCCTTCTGCTCGTTGAGGCGCCCGACGAACAAAAAGCGACCAGGCACGCGCTGCGTCGCTTCCACACTGAACAAGCCGGTGTCCACCGGCATCGGTGCAACGCGAATCTTCGTCTTCGGCGACATCGCACGCGCTTCGCCGGCCAACCACGTGGACACCGCCGTCACTACCGACGAGCGATCCATCACGCGGCGAAACAACGGGTGCACCAGCTTCACCTTGCGAGCCAAACGCACATCGGAGCCGTGCATAGTGGTGACCATCGGGAGATCGTAATCAGCACCGAGCGCGAGCAGTCCCGCGGGGAACCACCAATGCGCGTGCAGCACATCGGGAGCGAACTCTTCGATCTCGCGGCGCACTGCCACAGTACCGGCGGCGAGCAAGCCAACGAGCGCACCTTTGCCGCTCAGCGAGCCGAGTACCTGCTCTGCCATCGTGCCGGTGTACGCGAGGTTCTCCATTGCGGCAGGCGCGTACCGGAAGCGGCGAATCTGGATGCCATCAATGACGTCGTCGCGGCGCAGCTTCGGGCCGCTGGGTGCGAGCACACGCACTTCGCAGCCACTGGCCGAGAGGCCGACCGCGAGCCGATGCAAAAACGATCCCGCGCCGTCGAGCGGTGTGCGAGGATACGCGTGCGTGACGAAGAGGACGCGCCGCGCGCTCATCGCTCCAAGTCGGGCCGCAGGGCGTCGAGGCGGCGACGCAGTTCGCGCTGCTCCGCGCGCGTGACTGCAATCTGCTCGCCCAAAAGTCCGGTGGCGAAGAAAATGGAGCCGAGCAACAAGCAGGTCTGGATGAGTGTCCAAATCCAGCGGAGACCAACGCCCTGGAACACCAGCACGCCAAGTGCGGCAACGCCGGACAACACACCGATGGCAAAGAGCGCAGCGCCGACCATGCCAAACGCAAGCAACGGCTTCTGGCCGAACCGCAGCTCAAACCACACCGCGAGCATGTCGAGCACGCCGATGGGAATTCGGCTGAGTCCGAACTTGGAGCGCCCCGCCACGCGCGGATACAGCGTCACGGGGATCTCGCTCACCGAGTACCCCTGCGCGTGCGCGAGCACAATCATGTACCGATGCCAGTCCGGTCGCGCGGGCTGATCGGCCATGATCTCGCGCCGATACGCCTTCACGTTGTTGAGATCGCGCACGGGCACATCAAACAGACTGCGCGAGAGTCCGTTGTAAATGCGCGACACGAACGCCTTCTCATAGTGACCCTGCTTGTAGCCGGTGACCATATCGGATTGGCCATCGAGAATCGGCTGCACGAGGCGCGGAATATCCTCGGGCTTGAACTGTAGGTCTGCCGGATAGAACACGAGAATCTCGCCGCGGGCGGCCAGGAACCCGGTGCGCAATGCATCGGCAATGCCCCGCTGTGCGCGGTGATGCTCGGAGCGGAGCCACGAATACTTGGACTTCAACTGTGTGAGTAGCGCGGGCGTGCCGTCGCGCGAGCCATCGTCCACGACGATGACTTCGTACGGCACGACGGCGGCGCGAATCATCGCGTCACACAGTTCAAGAAACATCGGGAGGTTCTCGGCTTCGTCCTTGGCCGGAACGAGCACGGAGACGCGCGGTACAGTCAGCAGTGAATTCATAGAGAAATCAGAGTCGCTTGCGCATTTGCGCCTTGAGAATGCCCAGTTCTTCGCGGTACTTCGCCACCGTCCGCCGCGCGATGGAAACGCCGTCCTTCTTGAGAATCGCGACGAGCGCCTGGTCTGTCAGCGGATCCTTCGTGTCTTCGGCCGACACCAGCTTCTGAATCGTCGCCTTGATGCCGCGCGCCGATACGTCGTCGCCTTCGGTGCTCTTGAGGCCAGAGGAGAAGAAGAATTTGAGCGCAAGCACCCCGCGGGGCGTCTGTGCGAACTTCTCGTTCGTCACGCGCGAAATGGTGGACTCGTGCATGCCAATCGCGTCGGCCACTTCGCGCAACGTGAGCGGCTTCAAGCCCTGCACACCTTTCTCGAAGAAGTCGCGCTGACGGTCCACGATGAAGTGCATCACCTTAAGCATGGTCTGACGGCGCTGTTCGATGGCCTGAATCAGCCACTGCGCGGCGCTCAACCGGCTCGTGATGAACTCCTTGTGCTCGGCGTCGTATTTCTTTTTGTCGCGCGCGATGTCCTGATACGACCGCGACAACCGAAGGCGCGGCAGGTTGTGATCGTTGGTGAACACCAAGTACTCGCCGTCAATCTTTTCGACGATGAGATCGGGCATCACGTAGTTGCCATCTCCCTGCGAGAACGCGCGACCCGGCTTGGGATTCAACCGCGCGAGCGCATCCGCAGCGGCCTGTGCTTCGGATGGCGAGCAGTTCAGCTTCTTAGAGATCTCGGCCCACTTGTGGCCAATCAACTCAGGGAACGCTTCGTACACGATGCGCTCGGCGAGCGAGCCCGTGAGCCCCGCAGCCGGCACTTGCAATCGCAAACACTCTTGCAGATCGCGCGCCGCAATGCCGGCGGGGTCCAGACCCTGCATCACTGCAAGCATGCGTTCGGTATCTGCTGCGGTGAACAGCGGCAGCTCCCGCTCTTCGTCCGCCGACTCGGCCGCTTGCAGAATCACCTGATTGATGCCGCGTAGGATGTCGTCGAGACTCGTGGCGAGGTAGCCGTCTTCATTGAGATTGCCAATAAACTCTTCGGCCAGCAAACGATCGCGCTCCGAAAGGTCGAGCAGCGACACTTGATCGCGCACATAGTCGTCGAGTCCGCGCGATTCGACGGTGACGCGCTCGTACGGCTCGCGATCGTCGGAGGGCTCAGGCATGCCGCCAGACTCCATGCCGTCGAGAAGAATCTCTTCCCACCGCGAGTCGTCCTCGCGCTCTTCCTTGGGCAGGCCTTCTTCGGGCGTGGACTCATCGACGCTTTGATTCTCCTGCATCTCAACGCTCGCGCTCTCGACAATCTCGTCGTCCTCTTCTTCGACGAGTTCAAGAAACGGATTCTCGAGCAGTTCTTGCTTGAGCTTTTGTTGCAGGTCGAGCAACGGCATGTACAGCATATCCATCGCCTGATACAGGCGCGGGTTGGCCCGGAGCTCCTGGCCTAGCCGTGCGGATTGCTGCAGGCCGCCTTTCACGCACCGTCCGTAAAGCGAGCGCGAAGCCGCGCTGTGAGCGTCGGTCCGAGGTACACCGTGGAGACCGTGTCGTCAAAAATGAGGTCGCGCACGGGGCCGGATACTTTCACCTGCCCTTCAAACATGATGTAGGCGCGGTCCACGATGTCGAGCGTCTGCTCCACGTTGTGGTCCGAGATCAACACGCCAATCCCACGGTCACGCAGCGAGGCCACGATGCCCTGAATGTCATTCACGGCGATGGGATCCACACCGGCGAACGGTTCGTCGAGCATGATGAACTTGGGCTGCGTGACCAGCGCGCGCGTGATCTCCAACCGGCGTCGCTCGCCACCAGAGAGTGCAAACGCTTTGCTCAAGCGCAGATGCTTGATCTTGAGTTCATCGAGCAAAGTCTCAAGGCGCTGCTCGCGCTCCTGCTTAGAGATGGGTAGCGTCTCGAGAATCGCGAGAATGTTCTCTTCCACGGAGAGCTTGCGGAAGATGGACGGCTCCTGCGACAGATATCCGATGCCGCGACGCGCGCGCTGGTACATCGGCATGCGCGTGATGTCCGCGCCGTCGAGGCGAATCTCACCGGAGTCCGGCGGAATCAAGCCGGCCATCATGTAAAACGTTGTCGTCTTGCCCGCACCGTTGGGGCCGAGCAGTCCGACGATCTCGCCTTGCCGCACCTCGATGGAGACGTTCTTGACGACGTCGCGCTTCTTGTACGTCTTCGTGAGACTCTTCGACGTGAGTTCACTGCCCCCAACGACGGCAGCAACCTCGAGCCTGCGCACGCGAGCACTGGGATGCTCACCCGTGGCTTGTAGTGCGGACTGCAGGGCCGCGCGATCTGTCTGGAACGCGGCCAGCGTCTCGCCGACGAGCGAGACGGTGCCGTCCGTCCCACCGGTGCTCTCAATCGCACCCGTCGCCGCCAAGCGCGAGAACACCACAGACGAGAGATGACTGCGCACTTCATCCAAGCTCAGGCGCCCCGCTTCGGCGGCCGAGTCTATGCCCTGCGACTCCATCGCCTGCAAATAGTCCGTGCGGTAAGCGACGACCACATCGTGAAACTTCGCGAGGCCCTGGGCGTCTGCTGACTGCGCGATGGAAAGCAAGCACAGCGCGTCTGAGCGATCGCCGGCAGTGAGCCGCTCCACCAAATCAGCGTACGTCATGGGCGGCGCCCTCTGGCAGGGCGTGCGTTCGTAGTCACCGTGTCAGCCACGATGGGTTCTAGATACAGTCCCGACGCCTTCTCACTCACGCGCACGTTCGACATTTCTCCCTGGGTGAACTGCACCGTGATCTGACGCCCGCGATTGTAGCTCAAGCTGGGCGCGCCTTTGGCACTGCCTGGTGGCGGCATTTGATAAAACGCGCGCGCCGCACCCGTGGCGACGACTTCCTTCATCACGGTGCGTGAAGTGGTGTCGGTGTCTGAAGAGGACAGCGTCTCGAATCGGGCGCGCAGCGAGTCGCCGGTGATCCAATCGCGTTCGTCGCTCACGACGCGCGCGGTGTCTGGACGCGAGAAGGCTATTGCAGAGCCAATGGCCGTGAGCGACTCCATGCGCTGTCCCGGCATGCGCACGTCCATCGAATCCGACTCAATGAGTTGCTGCTGTGCATCCGCGCGCGCTCGCGTGCCCCACGAGTAGATGCGGCTAATCTTCTGCTCCGTAAAGCGCAGGTCGATGGTGTCGCTCGTGAGCTTCATTGAATCGCTCACGGCTTCCGCTTCGCCTGCCGCGACGACGCGATCAAGCGAACGCTCGCGCGACCACGCGTCGATAATCACGCCATCGAGTGCAAACGGGCGCTCGCCTTTGCCCACGATATGCGGATCGCGCAGCAAGCGCACGTGCTCGTCACCGTTGTCCACGGTGGCCGAGTCTGCCGTGGCGCGCATGTCGGCTCGATCGAGAATCACCTTGCCGCTGGCCCACAGCAACGAATCGTTCTGCGAACGCACGATGTCAGCTGTGAGATCGGTGGAGTCTGTGTTGGCCGCAGGAACCGATGCGTTGCCTTCGGTGGGGCTCATGCGAACAAACGGACGGCCCGTTGCAATCCAACTGTTCTGCGCGCGAATGCCTGGCTTTGCGCGAAAGTACTCCATCTTCGGTCCGTTGAATCGCGTGCCGGACGCCGTGCGGCCAGACACGTTGCCTTCGGCGACGAGTCGCTCTTCGACGGTGTAGTAAATCATCCGGTCGGAGTTGATGCTCACGCGCGGCTCGGAGTAGCGCACGTTGTGGTACAGAATGAGCATCCCGCTTTCGGCAAAGTGCTCGGCGCTGTCGGCAAGGAGGCGATTGCCCTGCCCCTCGCACGTGGCGTCCACCGCACCGCCTACAAACGTGTTGCGATTGCCCGTCGCAGTAACCACCGACTGCATGCGCGTCGTGCGCGGGCCGCTTTCGACGCCGCTGATGACCAGGATGCACGGACGTGCGTCCTGCGCCTCGACCGTCGTCGCAGTGACGAGGAGGCCTGCCGCGAGGACGCGGAGCGTGCGCATCACGGCGTGAGGCGCACCGAGCCGCCGCGACCGCGGTCCACACGGGTGATTGTGACGACCGACAAGTTTGGATCGGCGCGAAAGCCCACGCCGCGCAACTCCTTGCCGTCAGGTTCTGTGAGTGTGAAGGCGGAGTCCGACGTGATCTGATTTTGCGAGGATTCGAATCGAAGCATCGGCGACTTCAACACGCGGCCGTCCACTGAGGTGACAATCACGTTGCCGTACGCTTCGAGCACCGTAGCCTTGGTGTCGTATTGCGCACGGTTCGCCGTGACGGTGGCGTCGCGCGAGCCCTGCGCATTAAAGAACACGCCATGCACACCACGCATCGCGATGCGCGTGTTGGTGTTGAGGAACAGTGTGGTATCGGCAAAGATTTCAGCGCGCAGCAAGCCTGCATCGGTGAGCACCGTGCGCGAGCCGTACGCGACTTGATCGGCCGAGTCGAGGACGGAGCCTTCGCTGATGATGTTCATGTCTTGCTCCACATCGGAGCAGGCAGCACCGAGTACGCCGACGAGCACGAGCGTCCATGTAAAGCGCATCAGGCTGCTCCTGCGCGCATCAAGTCGTGCAAATGCACGACACCAGCCACGCGACCATCGGGTTCCAACGCAGGCAGTGCAATCACGCCCGTCTCTTCCATCGTGTGCACCGCAGCGCTCGCGAGTTCTTCGGCGCCCACTGTCTTCGGATTACGCGTCATCACGTCGGCGACGCGAATCGACATGACATCGGCGTCCCGCTGCATCAAACGTGTGAGGTCGCCCGTGGTGACCACGCCCATCAAGCGGCCGGTGCCATCGAGCATAATGCCGAGCCCACGCATCTTTGCGAGCACGACGATGGCTTCGCGCATCGTGGCGTCGGCGGCGAGCACAGGGAGTTCTGGTGTCATCACATCGCGCACGCGCAGGAGCAGCTTCTTTCCAAGTGATCCGCCAGGATGGAACTTCGCAAAGTCTTCGCGGCGAAATCCCTTCTCTTCCAAGAGCGCGACCGCGAGCGCATCACCCACCGCGAGCGCGAGCGTGGTGCTCGTCGTCGGTGCGAGATCGTGCGGGCAGGCCTCTTCCTTCACATAGCCGTCCAACGCGACGCGGCTATTGCGCGCGAGCGTCGAGTCCTGATTGCCCGTCAATGCAATGCTCGGCACACCCAATCGCGTGAGCTGTTCGAGCAGCGGCAACAATTCCTGCGTCTCGCCACTCTTGGAAATCAAAATCGCGACGTCGTCGTCGGTAACGATGCCGAGGTCACCGTGCACGCTTTCCGTGGGATGCAAGAAGTAGGCAGGCGTACCGGTGGAAGTCATCGTCGCCGCAATCTTGCGCGCGATGAGGCCCGACTTGCCGATGCCGGCGACAATCACGCGGCCCTTGGCCTGCTGAATGAGCTGCACAGCTGCAGAGAAGGCGTCGTCGAGTCGCACGGCGGCTTCTGCGAGTGCGTCACGCTCGAGCTCGAGTACACGCTTGCCGCGATTGATGATGCGCGTCGTGTTGCTCATTTGTCCTCCGAGCGGCTGGCCACATAGCGCTCGACTTGTGTATCCCAGTCGCCACGCGTGCGCAGGAGGAGTTCGCAAAACTCGCGCACTGCTCCGGCACCGCCTTCCTTCGTGAGCACAATGCGCGCAGCGTGCTTGGCCTCAGGCGAGCCGTTTGCCACGGCCACCGGAAGACCCACTAGACGCATCACGCCCAAATCGGGGAGATCGTCTCCGACGAATGCGACGTCAGACCAATCAATGCCGCGGCGCTCCAACATGCGGCGCAGTGCCGGCACCTTCCGAGCCTGATTGTCCTGCACGACATCGTCCACAGCGAGTTCCTTCGCCCGCAACGCCACACTCTCCGATTCTCGGCCCGTGATGATGGCGGTGAGGATCCCCGCCTGCTGGAGCATCTTGATACCCAGTCCGTCCTGGATGTCATACCGTTTTAGCTCGACGCGGGTCCCGCCCGAGTCGCCGAGAATGACACCGCCGTCCGTGAGTACACCGTCCACGTCAAAGCAGACCATCCGGATGCGCGACGCGGTGGCCGAATCCAGGGTGCCGTGGAGGGGAGAGAGTCCGAGAATCATCCGCGGACGGTCTCCCAAATGGCGACTGCCTTGGAGATGACGCCGTCCAGCTGCGAGAGCGGCAGCATGTTCGGGCCGTCGCTGGGCGCGCTGTCGGGATTGGGGTGCGTCTCGAGGAACAAGCCGTCCGCGCCGGCAGCGCACGCGGCGTAGGTGAGCGCGGGGATGTGCTCGCGCAACCCGCCGCTTGCCCCGCCCTCGCCCCTGCCCGGCTGCTGGACAGAGTGCGTGCCGTCAAAAATCACCGGGACACCTGTGGCCTCGCGCATCCGGCTGAACGAGCGCATGTCCACCACCAAGTCGCCGTAGCCAAAGAACGAGCCGCGCTCAGTCACCGCGATGTGAGAGTGTCCCTCAAGCACCGCTTCTGAGCGACGAGAGGCGCCGCGCACCTTCGACACCGCGCCGGCCATGCCCTCGGGATGCAGGAACTGGCCCTTCTTCACGTTCACAGCGACGCCAGTGCGGCCGGCGGCTTCGAGCAGATCTGTCTGGCGGCAGAGAAACGCGGGGATCTGCAGCACGTCCACCGCCTGCGCGACAGCCGCACACTGCTCGGGCAGGTGCACGTCGGTGAGCACCGGAAGTCCGGAGTGCTCGCGCACGCGCTGAAGCGCGCGGAGACCTTCGTCCATGCCCGGGCCACGCGTGGCGCCCGCATTGCTGCGATTGGCTTTGTCGAAGCTGGCCTTGAAGATGATGCCGCCGGGCACCTTGCTTGCGAGCTTCGCGAGATGATCGGCCACGCGAAACAGAATCTCGTCATTCTCGATGACGCAGGGACCAGCGATCAAGAACAAACGGTCGCGAGAGAACGTTGCACGATTGGGCATCGACGGCTCAGTTGGCTTCGGCGAGTTCGGCGTGCGCATGCACACGCGCGGGAGAAACCGTCGCGTGCGTTGCGGCCGCAGCCACAAACGAAGAGAACAACGGATGCGGACGCGTCGGACGCGACTTGAGCTCCGGATGGAACTGGCAGGCCACAAAGTGCGGGTGCTCGACGAGTTCAATCATCTCCACCAACGATCCATCGGGCGACAGACCTGACAAGCGCATGCCGGCAGTCTGAAACTGCTCACGATACTGATTGCTCACTTCGTAGCGATGGCGGTGACGCTCGCTGATCTCGGGCTGACCGTAGATCTCCGCCGCGCGCGAGCCCGGCTTGAGTCGGCAAGCATACGTGCCCAGGCGCATCGTGCCGCCCATGTCCTTCACGCCCTGCTGACTCTCGAGCAGAGAGATCACGGGGTTCCCGCAGTCCGGCAAGAACTCGCTGGAGTTGGAATCGTCGAGCGCACAGACGTTGCGTGCGAACTCGATGATCGCGAGCTGCATGCCGAGGCAGATACCGAAGAACGGCGTCTTGGTTTCACGTGCGGCCTTGATGGCCTCGACCATGCCTTCGATGCCGCGCACGCCGAATCCGCCGGGCACGAGCAAGCCGTCGAAGCCGCTCATGAGCTCCTTGGCCTTCGCCGCATCGGTAAACAAATCCGACGACGTCCACGCGATGTCTACACCAACATCGTTCGCGATGCCACCGTGAATGAGCGCTTCTTGTACGCTCTTGTACGAGTCGATGTAGTCCGTGTACTTGCCCACAACGCCAATGCGCACTTTGCGTGACGGTGCAATCACGCGCTGCACCATCGTGTGCCAGCGCGTCATGTCGGGCGTCGGCGTTTCGAGGTTGAGCTTGCGGCAGATGAGATCGTCCAGACCCTGCTCACGAAACGATAACGGAATCTGATAAATCGTCTTCACATCGCGGCTCTCCACCACCGCGCCAAACTCCACGTTGCAGAACAGCGCGATCTTGCGCTTCACATCTTCTGCGAGCGGACGCTCCGTGCGGCAGATGAGCACGTCGGGCTGAATACCGATTTCCATCAGGTCGCGCACCGAGTGCTGCGTGGGCTTGGTCTTCACTTCGCCCGCGGCCGCGATGTACGGCACGAGTGTGAGATGCACGAACAACGTGTTCTCACGACCCACATCATGACGGAACTGCCGAATCGCTTCTAAGAACGGCAGCGACTCGATGTCACCCACCGTGCCGCCGACTTCCACGAGCACCACGTCGTTCTCTGGTGCCACGCGACGTACGGCGCTCTTGATCTCGTCCGTGATGTGCGGA
>JAYUWY010000535.1:0-4725 GCA_043753285.1 Gemmatimonas sp.
ATGCGCGCAGCGTGGAAGTGACAGGCGATTTCACTGGCTGGCGCCCGCTCGCATTGGCGCGTGGTGACGACGGCTGGTGGTGGGCACGCGTGCCGAATCGCGGCGTGCAGACGATTGAGATGACCCTGCGAGTAGATGGTGGCGCGTGGGTGGTGCCACCCGGTGCAGAAACCGTGCGTGACGAGTTTGGCGGCGTGAGTGGGCGCGTGCTGGTGTCGGGTGGGATGTGACGCGCTCGTGGTGCCGCGAAGTCTTTAGTACGAACCCCGTCGTGGAGACAACAAATGCAGCGTGTAATGAAGCAGGTCTTTAAGGCGCTCGTAGTTGCGGCGATGATTGCGCCGAGTGTGAGCGCGCAGACGCCGGCGGCAGATCCCTCTGATCGCTTGCGTGAGGTGTTGCCGGCGGCGGTAGCCGACCGAGTGTTGGCCACGATTGCTGAAGCCCGCGCGCGTGAGTTGCCGCCGCAGGCCGTCGCGGCCCTTGAGAACCGCGCGCTCAAGTTTGCGTCGCGCGGCGTTGCTCCGGCCGAAGTGGAGCGCGCAGTGCGTGAGCACGGTGCGCGCATGGTCGATGCTCGCGGAGCGATCGAGACAGGCCGTGGTCGCCCCGCAGCGGGCGACGAGATTGACGCGGGCGCCGAAGCCATGCGTCAGGGTGTTGATGGCGCCTCGGTGAGTGCGCTGGCGAAGTCCGCGCCCTCGGGTCGCTCGTTGGCCGTGCCGCTGTTCGTGATTGGCTCGCTGGTGGAGCGTGGCCTGCCTGCGGACCAAGCACTGGCTCGTGTGCAGGAGCGTTTGACGGCGCGCGCGACGGATCGGGATCTGGAGCGCATGCCCGGTGAACAGGGTCGTGGTCGTCCGGTTCTGCCAGTGATGCGCCCCGGCGATCGTCCCGGCTCAACGGGTCGTCCCCCGAACGTTCCGGCGCCGAGCCGTCCCACGGGGCCGCCGACGCCAATCGAACGCCCGTAACGGCGTCAGCCACGACAAAACTGCTGGTGAGAAGCGGCGCGGGGGATGTCCCCGCGCCGCTTCGTCCATGTAGTATTGGTCGTGCACGAAACTGCCATCGCCAGCACCACAGATCCCGTCTCGCAGCTCATCGTGGCTGCGATGCTCATTGGCCTCTTCGGCGTGCTCTCGCTGGAGAAGGCGCATCGCGTGCTCGTCGTGCTGTGCACGGTCGCGCTCTTGTGGGCGATTACATACCTGACGCCATATCGCCTGCTGCCGGTAGAGCTGGCGATTGCGCACATCGATCTCAACGTCCTGTTGCTGCTCGCGGCGATGATGGCGTTGGTGGGCGTGCTGAAGGAAACCGGTGTGTTTGGTTGGGCCGTGGAGCGATTGATTGAACGCGTGGGCGACAATCCGGCACGCGCCATCGCGGTGCTCTGGTGGTTCACGGCGATTGCATCGGCATTCCTCGACAACGTGACGACGGTGATTTTCGTCGCGCCAATCGCGCTCGCGACGACGCGACGCATCGGTGCGCCTCCGGCGATGGTGCTGCTGCCCGTCGTAATGGCCGCGAACATCGGTGGCACCGCGACGCTCATTGGTGATCCGCCGAACATCATGATTGGCTCCGGCGCGGGCCTCACGTTCATGCAGTTCGTGCAGGCGCTGTCGTTGCCCGTGCTCGTGATGATGACGGGTCTGCACTTGTGGGCCGTGCGACGTTTGCGCGCGGCAATGGGGGCGCGCGCCGATCAGCCGGTGCAAGCAGACGAACCCGGCCGGGGACCTGAGATTGTCGATCCTGGCTTGCTGCGCTGGCTCGGTGTGATTAGTGCATTCGTCTTTCTCGGATTCGTCACGCATGGCATGACGGGAATGCCCACGGCAGTGCCGGCATTGATTGGCGCCGCATTCGCACTCGTGGTGCAGGATCTGCGCTACATCCGCAAACATCGTCCCACGCACGAAGAGCGACAGCACGGAATTCTCCATGTGTTGGAGAAAGAGATCGAGTGGCCCACGCTGAGCTTTTTCGCGCTGTTGTTCATTGTGGTGGGCGCGGCGGTGGAGACGGGACTCACGGCGACAATGGCCGGCGCACTCGAGCGCGCGATTCTTGCCGGCCAGTCGAACTTTGGTTTGAGCGACGCCGGAACGGTGTTGTTTGCCGCGCTACTGGTGGCGTGGGTATCCGCGTTCTTGTCGGCGCTGATGGACAACATCCCGTTTGTCGCGGTGAGCATTCCCATCATTGGTGCGCTGATTCCTCAGTTGCCGGGTGACAGCACCGTGTTGTGGTGGGCGCTCGCGCTCGGCGCGTGCCTGGGTGGCAACGCGACGCCGATTGGCGCCTCGGCGAATGTGACGACGCTCGGACTCGCGGAGCGCGAAGGCGTGCGCATCACGTTTCGAGAGTTTATGCGCACCGGCGTCCCGGTGATGCTCTTCACGCTGGTGGTGTCGTCGGTGTACCTCGCGGGCTCCGTGATGCTCGGCGGTCGCGTGACTTACCTGATGGGCGCACTCGTCGCGCTCGGGCTGGTGGCGGTGTGGCAGACTGAACGCCGCACGGCACAGAGCGCTTCGCGAAGCTGACGGGCGACAGGCGAGCCTCGCGGCATTAGTTTGCGAGACGTAGTACGACCCGATAGCTCAGCCGGTAGAGCAACGGACTTTTAATCCGCAGGTCGTGGGTTCGATCCCCACTCGGGTCATTCGACGGTCCTCTTGCGCAGATACCCCCGAGGGGTATATTTAACTCGTGCTCTCCGCGCGTCTCCGCTCGCTCTCTCGTATCACTGCCGCGCTCGCAGCAGTGATTGCGCTGTTGGTGGCACCGGTGCGTCCGGTGTTGGCGTGCACGATGCCCGCCGCCGAGTCCGTGACGGATGAGCACGCGGGGCACGACATGCCTGATGCCGACACGGCGCCCGCGCACGACGTGTGCCCAGATCTGGCGCACTGCGTGGCAGTTGCTCCGCTCGCGGTGGCGACAACGGCTGACGTGGAGTCAGCAGCGCGTGTGGTGTTGGAAACGCCCGTGGTGACACGACCCACGAGCGCGACGACTTCGTTGGAGCCGCCGCCGCCGAAGTGAGAATGACGTGTTGGGTTCACCGTCATTCCTCTCACATCGGATGTTTCAATGCGACGCTTTTCAGCGGTCGTGGTTTTGGCATGCATCGCCACCACAGCCGACGCTCAGACGGACTTTTATAACACCGATCGCGGTCGTCCGCTGACGGTGGAAGACGCCACCGTGATTGAGCGGCGGGCGATTGAATTGCAGGCGGCACCGCTGCGCGTGCAGCGTGTGGCCCCAGGCATCACGAGTTGGGGCATGGCACCGGAACTCACGTTCGGTCTGCTGCCGCGCACGCAGTTGGAGTTCGCGTTCCCTGTGCGATTCATCGATGCGGGTGCACTTGGTACGCGCTCTGCGGGTGGTGCCGGCGTCGAGATTGAAGCGCTGCATCAGCTCAATCATGAGACGCGGCGCTATCCCGCATTCGCGATTGGCGCTGGCGCGCATTTGCCCGGCGGCAACTTTGGCCCTGTGCGAACGATTGCTACAGTGCGTGCCTTGGCGACGCGCACGCTGTCGTTTGGTCGTGTGCATGTGAATGCGTCGTACTCGCCGGGTGATGCGTTCACCCCAGGCGAAGAGGGCGCAGACGAAGCGCGCTGGCTCGGTGGCGTGGCGTTTGATCGCACGCTGCCGTTGCGTCAGTTGCTTATTGGCGCCGACGTCACCGCCGAAGAATCGTTGTTGGACGATGGCGACGTGACGTGGCGCTCGAGTCTCGGTGTGCGTCGCCAGATGTCGTCGCGCGTGGCGATGGACGCCGGTGTGTTTCGTCGGCTCTCCGGCGGCACACCTGATTGGGGATTCACCGTCGGTGGCGCGTACGCATTCGCGCGGCGCATCAACGCGCCGCCGCGTGCAACCGGTGTGCAGGTGCGCCCCACAGCGTCGCAGTGGAGTACGGTGTACGAACAGTTTCCGCTGCAGGCCGCGCACAACTTCTATTTCCGTCGCCACTATCCCGCGGCGGATCGGTTGTTCAATGCGTTCGACTACGGCCACGCCATTCTCTACGAGGTGTTGTGGACGCGTCCGGCCGAAGCGGTCGCGATTCTCGAACAGCGTGAGTACGCAAAACTCACTGAGCGCATTCTGAATCAGCCGCCGCGCTTGCCGGCGGTGGAAGAGGCCATTGAGCCGATGTACGCGCGACTCGCGCCCGAAGCCAAGGCGATGTTCGAGTGGGCGCACATTCTGCATCGGCAAGTCTATGATGTACTCGCCGACGAGCGTCTCACACAACAACAGAAGGACGCGCAGATGGCGCTGCTTGAGGCGTACTACTTCTCGCGCCGCGATCTCGCCTTTAGCCGTCAGCCCAAGACAATGGCGCTGATGCAGGAGCAGCCGTATTCACTCGCGTTCCGTACGAATTATCCAAAGTTCAACGGCCTCATCTGGGCGTATCACTGGTTGCAGGTGGGCTTATACGAGCCGTTGATGGTGGGCAAGAGCATTCCCGAGCGGCAGGCGGGTGTGGCGGCGACCATCGCGCGGTTTCGTCAGATGACGCTGGATGGTCCCAACAACTATCCCGTCGTGATGCCGATGACTGCAGCCATCGCGCCAGAGTTCACGAAGCGGTATCCCACACTGGCCATTGTGTTCGACAATCTCCACTCGATGCACGACGTGATCTCGGATATTCTCGCGAATCCGGCTGTGGCGCCGAATCAG
>JAYUWY010000536.1:0-2387 GCA_043753285.1 Gemmatimonas sp.
GTGACCGACACGCTGCTCGCCGAAGGTCTCGCGTCGTTCCAGAAGTCATTCGACACGCTCGTGGCCGGCATTCAGCAGAAGACTGCCGCGTTGGGCCACGCCGTCGCCACCGGCCGCTAATTCTGTGACCACACCTCCGGCAGGGACGCCGCACACTGGCGTCACCAAGATCGTCGCCACCATCGGGCCGTCGTCGTCGTCGCCCGATGTGATTCGCAATCTCATTCTCGCGGGAATGAACGTGGCGCGACTCAACTTCTCGCACGGCGCGCACGCGGATCACGCACGCACAGTGGAGAACATTCGCGGCATTGCGCAGGACCTCGGCAAGCCGGTGGCGATTTTGGGTGACCTGCAGGGGCCGCGCATTCGTATTGGCGTGTTAAAGGAACCGCTGACGCTCAAAGAAGGTGATCTCATCGTGCTCGCGCCAGAGACGGTGGCCCACGGCGACGAAGTCCCCGTTACCTACGGTGAACTTGCGCACGATGTGCATGTGGGCGGCGTCATCCTGGTGGATGATGGTCTCATCGCGCTCGACGTGACCGCGGTGAGTGCGCCGCGCGTGACGGCCAAAGTGCGCTACGGCGGACTGCTCAAGAGCAACAAGGGGATGAACCTCCCCGGCATCGATGTGTCGGCGCCGTCCATCACGGAGAAGGATCGCGCGGATATCGTCTTCGCGGTGGAGCATGATCTCGACTACGTCGCACTGAGCTTTGTGCGCCGCGCCGAGGATATTGAAGAGCTCCGCGCGATGTTGCCCAAGGGTATGCTCGTTGTCGCGAAGATTGAAAAGGACTCTGCGCTTGAGCGACTTGAGCGCATTCTCCAAGCGTCCGACGCGGTGATGGTCGCGCGCGGCGACTTGGGCGTTGAACTCCCGTTTGAGCAAGTGCCGCTCCAGCAGAAGCGCATCATCTCGCTGGCTAATCGTTACGGGCGGCCAGTGATTACGGCGACGCAGATGCTGGAATCGATGGTGCAGCACCCGCGCCCCACGCGCGCCGAAGCCTCCGACGTCGCCAACGCGATTCTCGACGGCACGGATGCCGTCATGCTCTCTGCAGAAACGGCCGCCGGGTTGCATCCCGTGCTCGCGGTGCAGGCGATGCGTCGCATTGCGACGGCCGCTGAGATGGCGCCTGTGGCGCGCGGTCAGGGGTTGGATCGTTTGGCGCCGGGTCAGGCGACAGTGGAAGAAACCATCGCTTCCGCAAGCGTGACCGCCGTGCGATTGCTCGGCGCGCACACCATCGTCGTGTTCACGAAGAGTGGATTCAGCGCGCGCATCGTTGCCGCGCGCCGCCCCAACGTGCACATCGTCGTGCTCACGGACAATGTGCGCACCTATCACCAACTTGCGCTCACGTGGGGCGTCACGCCGTTCCTCGTGCCGCATTGCGACACGTACGACCAGATGCTCACGCTCGCGCGCGCGTTGCTGATCAAGAACAAGATTGCCGAGTCGGGTGAGCGCATTGTCATCACCGCTGGCGTCCCGTTCGACGTGCCGGGCACGACGAATCAGTTGAAAGTGGAGACGGTGTGAAGCTGACGTTCCTCGGCACCGGCACCAGTTTTGGTGTCCCGCAGATTGGATGCAGTTGTGCCGTCTGTCGGTCCGAGGATCCGCGCGACAAGCGCACGCGCGTCGGAGCAGTCGTTGAAGACGCGGGGCTGCGCTTGTTGCTCGACACACCGCCGGAGTTGCGATTGCAGTTGATTGCCGCCGACGTGGATCGCGTGGACGCTGTACTGTACACTCATGAGCATGCAGATCACACGCACGGCATTGACGACGTGCGCGCCATCTCCGTGCGACGCGACGGCGCGTTGCCGATGTACGGTCCGCCCGAAACGCTCGACGCACTCGCGCGTCGCTTTCCGTACATCTTCGATGCGGGCATGCGACCGCTGCCGGGTACGAGTAAGCCCGAGGGCTTTGCGCATTCGTTGGAAGCGGGCGTCACCGCGCGCATTGGTCATCTCGATGTCACGCCCGTGGAATTACCGCACGGGCGCGTGCGCGTCTACGGTTATCGCATCGGTCCGCTCGCGTATGTCACTGACGCGAAGGAATTGCCCGACGCCGCCATCGCACAGTTGAAGGGCGCCAAGGTGCTCGTGCTCAACGCGTTGTTTCGCACCTCGCATCCCACACACCTCTCGATTGGCGAAGCAGTGGATGCGGCGCGGCGTGTGGGCGCCGAGCGCACGTACTTCACGCATCTCACGCACGAAGCATCGCACGTGGAACTCACGGCGTCGCTCCCCGCTGGCATCCTGCCGGCACATGATGGGCTAACGGTGGAGATCTAGCGTGAGCATCAAGCTCGATGTCAGTGGAATGCGCCCCGACAACGCCATGCTCGAGGCGCTCGGAC
>JAYUWY010000537.1:0-2387 GCA_043753285.1 Gemmatimonas sp.
CTCTGGCGTGGCCTTGCGATGGGTCGCACGTTTCGCCTTGGTGCGGACGCGCAAGCGGCCAACGGGCCGCTCATTGATGCGGTGATTCAGATTGCGATGGTCATGCTCGCCCCTGCCCTTTTTGCGGCACTGTTCGTATTCGCGCTGTGGTCGTGGCGCGAAGAACGAAAGGCTGCGCGGAGTTGATTGCCCTGTGACCCAAACTACTCGCCAAGCTGTGTCCGCCGCCGACGCGCCCAAGGCCATTGGCCCGTACTCGCAGGCCATTTGGAGCGGCAGCGAGCTGTTCTGCTCCGGCCAGACCCCCATTGATCCTGCCACGGGCAAGTTGATCGACGGGGACGTCGGTCAGCAGACGCATCGCGTGTTTGACAATCTCTCTGCAGTGCTCGCGGCGGCAGGCCTCACGCTCGACGACGCCATCAAGTGCAACGTGTACTTGATTGACATGAACGACTTCGGGGCGATGAACGCCGCGTACACGCAGCGATTCACCGCCCCGCATCCCGCGCGCACCACCGTGGCCGTGGCGGGCTTGCCGCTGGGCGCACGCGTGGAGATCGAACTTATAGCGCGCGCGTCACCGTAGAACGCGGCTGCGAGCCGAGCGCTCCACCGGAGAGCTTGTACACCATCCCGTAGTGATTGAGCAGGCTGAGGATGAACGCCACGGCGAGTGCGGCCGTGATGAACTTCGGTAGCGCTGTGGGCGGCTCGGGGTACCGGACCACGAATGAAGTCTGCGCGTTAAGCGGCACGTGACCCACCATCGTGAGTTTGGCGCCAAACGGCACGTTCATCTTCACGCGTCCATTCACCGCCCATCCGTTGGCGTCGAGAATCGGGCCCATATTGCGCTGGCGCAACTTGAGCCACGCAATCGCCATCGACGGCAGTGAGATGGCGAGCAGGATGCCAACGAACACCAAACACACTTGCCAAAACGGAAGCGTGAACACGCCAGTCAGATAGCCGATACCCATCGTGAAGAAGGAGCCGATTGCTCCCACGGCGACACCCAACGCAGCAACGGTGCCCACGTCAATCTTCTTGGGCGGCTCCGCCGGACGCGGCTGCGTGTCGAGCGTCGCCGCGGTGGTCGCCACAGTAGACACTCGCGCATCAGACGCCGCTTGCCCCGCAGCGGCGCGCTTGGCCACTTGCTCTTCAATGAGGCGCACCAGCTTCTTGTACGGTGCCCAGAATGCCTGCTGAACACTGATGGGATTCTCCACCACCTTCGTGATGGTCGCATCCCAGTCGCGCCCACGGCGATCGTAAAACACGCCATTGCGTCCAACCATCAAGTTGTCGGAGTCGCCGCCTGTAAACGCTGCCGCCACGGTGAGCTTCTCGCCGCTATGCCGCGTGCACTCGCAGTACGCGAGGTAGCACTTGGCGAGTGCCGCAAGCGACGCGTGCTTGCCCGCATCATCCACGCGCACCACGAGGTCTGCGCGGCGCCCGTCGAGGTACAACGTACCCACCTGAAACACTGCCGGATGCTCGCGCGAGTAGAAATCGCGAAAGGCTACAAAGTTGTTGAGCAGCGATGCGAGATCACGCTGGTAGCGCGCGAGACGTTCCACGTTGTCAATCGCATTCATCGCCGGCGCCATCGCGGCGTCCTCGGCGATCATCGTGTTTAGTTGTTCACGCGCGTTGCTCGCGAGAATCTCGCGAATCTTCGCGATGCCCAACGGCTCCACCTTTGCGCCAGCCTTGTCCGACGCCCACGCTGCGTGCGGCGCGAACTTTGCGCAAATCGTCTCCCACTCGGTTTCCGTGAGCACTGTGCGGTCGCCAATCACCGGGACCACGACTTGCGTGCGGAACGCCGACATCGCCGAGTACCAGGCGGGATTCACGCCTTCGCTGAGTGGTAACGGGCGCGCGGCTTCCACCTGCGCCAACGGGAACACTGCGACATCGCCGGCGCTGCGCTGCAGTTCCTTCGCGGCCAACGCCACATACTCTGTCGCATCGCGATTCATCGCAGCGGCGGCGCGCGCGTCAAACGCGGCGAGTCGGCAACGCGCGTAGTAGTCCTCAATCTTCGCGCGCACCTGCTGCAGCGCGGAGAACGCGGCCACGGTCGCATCGCCGAATGGCAGCAGCGTGGCGGATTCCTTCGTGGAGCGATCGTACCACGCGGCGTAGTCCGTACAAGCGGCGAAGAATTCATCGAGCAAGTCTTGCGAGAACCCGTCGCGCCCTGAGCGATCCACCGCTGCGCCAACCGTCGCGAGCACGGAAGTGGCCACGGCCTTCAGCGAGGTATCGTCAATGATGTTCAACGAGACGACGCCATCGCCATTGTAGCGGCTCTTGGCAAACACGATGGACTTCTGCAGTGTGTCCTCCACCGAGATGCTCGTCGCGCCAGT
>JAYUWY010000538.1:0-4703 GCA_043753285.1 Gemmatimonas sp.
GCTCGGCGTGACGGGTCCCAAGTACGGCTGTGGCATCGGCGCGTGCGGTGCCTGCACTGTGCATCTCGACGGGAAGCCGGTGCGCAGTTGCTCCACGCCTATCGGAAGCGTTGCGCAAGCGGTGACAACCATTGAGGGCTTGGGGACTCCCCAAGCGCTGCACGCCGTGCAGCGCGCGTGGATTGAAACGCAGGTCGCGCAGTGCGGCTACTGCCAGTCAGGGCAGATCATGACCGCCGCCGCGTTGCTCGCGAAGATCTCTAAGCCGACCGACGAAGAGATCGATGAGGCGATGAATTCCAATCTGTGTCGCTGCGGCACCTACCCGCGCATTCGAGCGGCCGTGAAGCGCGCAGCAGTCCTTTTGCGCGAGGCTCGCTAACATGGGCAAGCTCAAGACGATCGCGCGGCGCACGTTTGTCATTGGCTCCGCTGCTGTTGCGGGCGGACTCGTTGTCGGCTGGGCGATGGTGAAGTGGCCGATCAAGAACCCACTGCTGCCGCTGCTCGACGATGATGACTCGGCACTGAATCCGTATGTGCGCATCGATCCCAACGGAATCACCATCATCACGCCGCGCGCAGACGTTGGGCAGGGCGCGTACTCGGTACAGGCGGCACTTGTCGCAGAGGAGCTCGATCTCGAGTGGGGCAGCTTCCGCGTGGAGCCAGGGCCGCCGAGCAAGGCGTACTACAATGAAGCGGTGATTGCCGAAGGCATGCCGTTCGCGTCGTTCAATACAGGATTTGTCGCGCGGCAGGGCCGCGCACTCGGCGGCGCGATTGCAAAGTTGATTGGCATTCAGATTACTGGCGGCTCGTCAACAGTTCCTGATGCGTACGAGAAGCTTCGCGTGGCGGGCGCCGTGGCGCGCATCATGTTGCTCGAAGCCGCCGCCGAGCGCACGGGCATCGCGGTGAGTGAATTGCGCACGGAGAACGGCGCGGTCATCACGCCCACGCGCGAGCGCATTCCGTACACGGCACTCGCGGCCGACGCGGCGCTCATCAATCCGCCCAACAACGTCACGCTGCGCGATCCGTCCGAGTGGAAGCTGCTCGGCACATCCATGCAGCGCCTCGACATCGTCGAGAAGTCCACGGGCACGGCAGTGTACGGCATCGACATTCGACTCCCGGGCATGGTGTACGCGACGGTGCGCACGAATCCGCGCATCGGCTCTGGCGTGGCGCGACTGAACGACACCGCAGCCAAGGCCGCGCGCGGTGTCATCAAAGTGGTTCCCATTCGCAATGGCGCAGGCGTGATTGCCGACAACACCTGGCGTGCGTTTCGCGCGGCCGCTCTATTGGACTTCGCGTGGGAAGCGGCGACGTATCCGAAGACGACTGGCGAGATGTTTCAGATTGTCAGTCAGTCGTTCGTGGAAGAGTCGCGCGACTCACGCTTCCGCGACGACGGTGATGTCGAAGCAGCGATTCCCGCGTCGGGCGAGGGCGTGATTGCCGCGGAATACAAACTGCCGTATCTGGCGCATGCGCCACTCGAACCAATGAATGCGGTCGTGCAACTCAAGGACGGCAAGCTCGACATCTGGACCTCTACGCAGATTCCGCGATTCCTCGTGCAGTTCGCTGCGGAAACTGCTGGCGTCGAAGAAGAAGCGGTGACGCTACATCAACTTATTGCCGGCGGAAGTTTTGGTCGCCGACTCGAAGACGACTACGTGCGCCAAGCCGTAGAGCTCGCCGTTGCGCATCAGGGTGTGCCCATCAAAATGACGTGGACGCGCGAAGAAGACTTCACGCACGACTTTCCGCGCACGCTTGCCATGGGACGTGGCCGCGGTTTTGTGCGCGATGGCAAAGTTGAAGCGTTTGATTTGAGCATTGCGGCACCCGCGACCATGCCAGGACAGATGGCGCGACTCGGCATCACCACACCTGGGCCTGACAACTCCATCGTTGCCGGTGCATGGGATCAGCCGTACGCGATTCCGCACTATCGTGTGACGGGCTACCGCGCGCCGGCCATGGTACCCGTGAGCTCGTGGCGCTCAGTGGGCGCGAGCATCAACGGATTCTTGCACGAGAGTTTTCTCGACGAACTCATTCACGCGGCGGGAGCCGATCCGTTCGCCGAGCGCATCCGTTTGTGTATGCACGAACCATCGCGTCGCGTGCTTGAGACGTTGCGCGACCTCTCCGACTGGAACACGCCGTTGCCCGCTGGCCGCGGACGCGGTGTCGCACTCACGACGTCGTTTGGCACGGCGGTGGGTGAAGTCGTCGAAGTCACCAACACGCCCGCCGGCATCACGATTGATCGCGTGTACGTCGTGGCCGAAGTTGGCCGCGTGCTCGATCCGCAGAATTTTGAGAATCAAGTGCAGGGCGGCGTCATTTGGGGATTGGGGCACGCGATGACGGGCGAGCTCACCTACACGGATGGCGTGGCCGAGCAGACGAACTTTCACATGTTCGAGTCCATGCGCATGAAGCAGGCGCCGGAGATCATTGTGAAGGGACTCGAGAACGGCGCGCACATTCGCGGCATCGGCGAACCGCCAGTGCCTCCCGCGGCGCCGGCGCTCGCGAACGCAATTTTTGCCGCCACTGGGACGCGCATTCGCGAACTCCCCATGCGACGGCACATCAAGTTCGTGTAACATCGCCAGGGTGCACACCGTAGAGCGTGAACAATGCCGTACACCGTCCACTACGACCCGTCGTGCCACACACTCTACACCGCCACTAACGGCGTCCTCAGTTTCGGGGACGTCGCCGCGTGGGAGGCGGAGTTATACGGCGCGGTGCGATGCCTGCCCGAGGGCACGAAGTTCCAGTTTATCGACGACCTTCGTGGCTATGAGGTGGCTGATCAGTCGCTACCCGTCCACAAGGAATACCGAGAAGTCACGCCGCGATTTCTCGCGGCGCACGGCTTCGTCGTGGGATTCTTTCGCCTCTATGAGCTCGAGCCGCCGGCGCCCAGTGAGCCGCGAACGTGCCTGCGCGTGGTCCACCTGCACCACGACGAGCACAAGATGGCCCGTTACCGCGAACTCCTCGGCACCCCCACCGAGAGCTTCTTCTCGGACGCGGACACCGCTCGCGATTGGCTTTCGCGCGACTGAGTCGCCGGACGGGCCTCGGCTCCGTAGTTTCATAGCATGACGACACCGTCAAACAAGGCACCGCGCCGCTGGTCGCACTCCTTTACGAAGGGTGCGCCGTCGACGCCCGTGTGGTCTGCTCCAGATCCGGCGCTCGCAGCGGCCGGTATCGAGGGCGAGTACGTCGTCGCGCGCGTGCGTTTGGTGGCGATGGTTCTCCTGCTCATCTCGCCCATCATCAGTTTGGTGACAACGGACGGTGACGATCCGATGCATGTGACTGGATTTGTCGTCACCCTCACCGCCGCGCTCGCGTCGTTGGCGATTTTGTTGGTGTTGCGCCGTGGTCAGTGGCAACCGTGGGTCGGATTTGCCTCGAGCGCTTTCGATGTCACATTCATCTCCTCCGCGCTGCTGAGTTTCTATGTCGTTGCGTCGCCGCTCAACGCGCTCAACTCGACGGTCACATTCGAAATGTATTTCTTGGCGCTCGTGGCGACGTCGCTGCGCTACGATGCCCGCATCAGCATCATGGTCGGTGCGATGGCGATTTCGCAGTACGGACTGTTGTGGGCGGTCGCCGCCGCGACCAACGACCTGAGTGCACCAGAATTGATTCAACGCGCGGGCCCGTACGTCCCGGTGGATTTGTTCACGCGGCTCATTCTACTCGGGATCGCGACACTGCTCGCCGTGAGCATTGTGCGCCGCGCGCAACGCTTGCTGTACCTCGCGTCGCACGATCGTCTCACGGGTCTGTTCAATCGAGGACACTTTGACCGCGCGCTGATCTCGGCGATGGATCAAGCAACACGAGACAACGTCCCGCTGGCGCTCGCGCTCATTGACGTGGATCACTTCAAGCAAGTGAACGATGTCCACGGCCATGCAGTGGGCGACCGCGTGCTCGAGCAGCTCGCGGACGTAATGGCACGCTCAATGCGTCGCACCGATATCGTGGCGCGCTACGGCGGTGAGGAGTTCGTGATTCTCCTGCCGAGCACGACACGCGAAGCAGCGTTTCATCGCATCGAGGCACTGCGTCGCGAAATCAACGACTTCCCCGTGCAAACTGGTGACGGCGGCTCGATTCGCGTGAACTTTAGTGCTGGCATCGCGGCCACACTGGCAGACCCGTCAGCGACAGATCCCAAGGTGCTTGTCGATATCGCCGACCGTCGATTGCTCGCCGCCAAGCGCGCAGGACGCGGACGCTGCTTCGGCAGCGACGATGACATCACGTAGGCGCTGACGATGTCAGCGCGGCCGCCCATCAGCCTCACGTTCGCCGAAGGCCACTACTTCGACCTCTGGATGCTCGTCCACTTCATCAGTGGCGTGGCGGGGGGATTTGCGAATGTGTTCTGGGCGCTTCCGCTCGGCGTTATGCTCGCCCTCGCGAGCACCATGATGATTGTCTGGGAGATTGGTGAGCGCGCGATGGGTGTGCGCGAGTCCTTGAGCAACGTCGTGCTCGACGTCGCGGTGGGACTTGCTGGCGTGCTGCTCGCGGCGGCGCTCGCAACTCGCTGGTCGCATCGCGGCCAGGTGGTGGCATTCACCGCCACGCTGAGCACGGGAATTCTGTTGGCGGCGCTGGGCGCGCGCGCGGCAAAGCATCGCCGC
>JAYUWY010000539.1:0-10045 GCA_043753285.1 Gemmatimonas sp.
GCGGCCACGTTGTCGCTTGACCCGCGGGCGATTGCCTCGGCCTCGGCGTTTCCAGGGACAAACTCTGGCGTCGCCTTCCACACATGCTCAAAGAGCAACTCGAGAAGTCGCACGGAGGTCATCGAAGAGCTGCTCACGAGCACGCGCTCTCCGTCCAACTCAGCGGCAGGACGCGTGGAAAACAGCATCACACTGCGCACCGGTCCGTCGCAGGAGATGGCGAGCTCAGGGAGCAGCAGGTAGCGCTCGGAGTCACGCGCATACTCCACGGCCGAGACAACACTGACATCCAGCGTTCCCTCGGCCATCATGCGGTTCAGCGTAGTGGGCACGCCATCGAGCAGCTCCGCGTCCAGCGGCACGAGGCCGCGATCAATGCCGCCGTAGACCGGGAAGCAGTTGATGTAGGGGATGCGGCCGACGCGCATGCTACGCGGCGGGGACGTGAGACGTGAGACTTGAGACTTGAGCGCTGTTTCTCACGTCTCCAGTCTCACGTCCCACGTCTTCGAAGCCGCGCACGACTTGATAGAACGAATCTCGCTCAACGGGGATCTTTCCCGCGCCCCGAATCAGCTTCAACAAGTCGTCCAAAGTCATCCCCTGCGGCGTGCTAGCACCCACCGCGTGATAAATCTTCTCGCGCACAACAGTGCCCTCGAGATCATTCACGCCGTAGTGCAGCGAGATCTGGCTCAAGAACGGTGTGACCATAATCCAGTGGCTCTTAATGTGCTCGAAGTTGTCGAGGAAGAGCCGCCCGACGGCCAGATTCTTGAGATCGTCAACGCCGCTGGATGCGATGCCGGTGCGACCAAGCTTCTTGCCGAGTTCGTTGTCGTCGGGGTGATACGCGAGCGGGATGTACGCGAGGAAACCGCCGGTCTCGTCCTGCAAATCGCGCAGCATCTGGAGATGCTCCATGCGATCGGCGAACGTCTCGACGTGGCCGTAGAGCATGGTGCAGTTGGTGCGAATGCCCAACGCGTGCGCGGCGCGGTGCACACCGACGTAATCACCTGCTCCGAGCTTCTTGCGCGCGATCTCTTCGCGCACGGCAGCGCTGAAGGTTTCAGCGCCACCACCGGGCATCGTGTCGAGGCCCGCTGCCTTAAGCGCGGTGAGCACTTCGGTCCAGGTCTTCTTTTCAATGCGCGCGATGTGCGCGATCTCCACCGCCGTAAGCGCCTTGATGTGCACGTGCGGCAACTCGGCTTTGATGGCCTTGAACATCTCGACGTAGTAGTCGAGGCCCGCCTGCATATCGAGACCACCGACGATGTGGAACTCGCGCGTCATCGAGTCCTTCGCCTGACGCGCTTCGTCCATCACCTGCGCCAAGGTGTAGCGATACGCGCCTTCTTCCTTGGGCAAGCGCGCATAGCCGCAAAACACGCACGTCGTGCGCAGCGTGCAGATGTTCGTGGGATTGATGTGCTGGTTGGACGCGAAGGTGACGACGTCGCCGTGCTTGGAGCGGTTCACCGCATCCGCGAGTACGCCAATGCCGGTGAGGTCGCGCGATTCAAACATCGCAACGCCATCGAACTGCGTGAGTCGCTCCCCCGCTTGCACCTTCTCCGCAATCCGTCGCACCACCGGATCGGTGATGCGCTCGAAGGGAATCGATAGCGCACCAGATGTCACGGTCGCTTACTCCGAGAATCGCTTAATGGCGATGCTTACGTTGTGGCCGCCAAATCCCGAGGAGTTGCTCAGCGCGGCAAAAATCTCGCGCTTCACTGGGGCGTTGGGGGTGATGTCCAAATCGCACTCAGGATCAGGCGTCTGGAAGTTGATCGTCGGCGGCACGATGCTGTTCACGATGGCCAGCGTCGTGAAGACGGCTTCCACCGAGCCCGCCGCACCGAGCATGTGCCCGGTGGACGACTTCGTGGAGCTGACATTGAGCCCAGTGGCGTGCGCACCAAACACCTTCTTGATGGCGCGAATCTCATTGGGATCGTTTAGCGGCGTCGAAGTGCCGTGCGCGTTGATGTACTGCACTTCTTCGGGCTGCAGATTGGCGTCCTCGAGGGCGCGGCGCATGGCGCGCTGCAGGCCCTCGTGGTCTTCTGGCTGGCCCGTGAGGTGGTACGCGTCGCCGGTGGCGCCGTAGCCCGCGACTTCAGCGAGGATACGTGCCCCACGCTTGCGTGCATGTTCAAGCTCTTCGAGCACCACGATGCCAGCGCCCTCGCCCAGCACAAAGCCGTCGCGCGTCGCATCAAACGGACGCGACGCAGTCTCGGGCGAATCGTTGCGCGTGGAGTGCGCCTGCATGTTGCCAAAGCCGCCAATGGACATCGGCGTGACGGCCGCTTCTGCACCGCCCGCGATCATGACGTCAGCGTCGCCGTAGGCAATCATCCGGAACGCGTCGCCAATGGCGTGCGCGCTCGTGGCGCAGGCAGACTGCACTGCGTAGTTGGGTCCCTTGGCGCCAAAGCGCATGGAGACCACACCGGCCGCGATATCGCCGATGAACATCGGAATGAAGAACGGCGAGATGCGCCCCGGACCGTGCGACAGGTACACCTGGAGCTGCTCTTCAAACGTCGAGATGCCGCCAATGCCCGAGCCAATGACAACGCCCGTGCGCAGCGGATCTGTACCGCCGTCGGCGAGACCAGCATCGGTCATTGCCTGCACCGACGCGGCCATCGCAAACTGCGTGTAGAGGTCGGACCGCTTTACTTCCTTGCGGTCCATGTACAGCGCCGGGTCGAAACCCTTGGTTTCGCACGCGAACTTCACCTTGAAGTTGGACGTGTCGAACCGCGTGATCGGCGCGCCGCCGGACTTCCCCGCGAGCAACGACTCCCACGTGGTCTTGGTGTCGTTCCCCACGGAGCTGACGACACCAGCTCCCGTGATGACGACCCGGCGCTTCAACGACGCCATCAGATTAGCCGAGCTTGCTGTTCAAGTAGGCGACTGCATCGCCCACCGTGCGCAGCTTTTCGGCATCCTCGTCCGGGATGTCGATGTTGAATTCCTTCTCGAACTCCATGACCAGCTCGACGATGTCGAGCGAGTCGGCGCCGAGATCTTCGATGAAGCTCGCGCCTTCCGTGAGCTTCTCACGCTCGACGCCGAGTTCCTTCTCGATGATGTCCTTGACCTTCGCAGAATGGTCGGCCATACGCTGCTGACTCCGTAGGGGGTTTGGTGCGCTGTGTACGAGCTGTGTACTAGGGGAAAATATAACCGGACGTACCCCGGTTTACATCACCATTCCGCCATCCACGGCCAGAACCTGACCGGTGATGTAGGCGGCATGGTCGGACGCCAGGAAAGCCACCGCGCCGGCGATGTCCTCTGGCGTGCCCAAACGGTTGAGCGGAATCGCAGTGGAGAGCTTGGCGACTGCGTCCGGCGTCAGCGCATCGGTCATGTCGGTCTTGATGAATCCCGGTGCGACCACATTGCACAGGACATTGCGACTCGCGAGTTCTTTGGCCACCGACTTACTCAAGCCAATGAGTCCGGCCTTGCTGGCGGCGTAATTCGCCTGCCCCGCATTGCCGATGATGCCCACGACGCTCGCGATGTTGATGATGCGGCCCCAGCGCTTCTTCATCATGCCGCGCTGTGCTGCACGAATCGCCACAAAAGCCGAACGAAGATTGGTCTCGAGCACGGAATTCCAGTCTTCGTCCTTCATGCGCAGCATCAGATTGTCTTTCGTGATGCCGGCGTTGTTGACGAGAATGTCGCACGCACCGAGTGACTTCTCGACGGCTTCAACCAGCGCCGTCACCTGCGCGGGATCGCTGATCTCACAGGCGAAACCCTTGGCGCCGCCGCCGATTTCTGCGGCAACTGCCTCGGCCTTTGCGAGATCACGCCCGACGATCGCGACAGTCGCGCCGCAGGACGCGAGGGTACCGGCGATGGCGCGGCCGATGCCACGGGTGGAACCCGTGACTAATGCAACCTTACCGCTGAGGTCAATGCGCATAGACTTGAGACTTGAGACGTGAGACTTGAGAGTACTACAGGGCCAACAGCGCTTCGACTTCGGCGACAGTCCCGCAGGTCATCGTGGTGCAGCCTGGTGCCAAGCGCTTCACGAGACCGCTGAGGACGCCGCCGGGGCCCATCTCTACAAAGGTCGTGCCCGGAAACCGAGCCGCCATGTTGCGCACTACCTCGACCCAGCGCACGGCGCTGGTGAGCTGCTGATGCAGCAGCTGCTTGGCCATCGTCGCATCGCCTACCGCCTCGGCGGTGACGTTGCTCCACACGGGCACAGAGGGATCGCGCCAGCGCGCGGCCTCGAGTGCGGTCTTCAGTCCAGCGGCTGCCGGTGCCATCAGTGGCGAGTGAAACGCACCACTCACCGGAAGGCGCAGCGCACGCTTCGCGCCTGCGGCCTTCGCGAGCTCCATCGCCTTCTCTACTGCGGCAACTTCGCCAGAAATAACGATCTGCTCAGTGGAGTTGTAGTTCGCGGGCACAACAACGCCAGCGCTCGCAGCCTCGGTGCAGATCTCCTCCACCGTGCGTGACATCTCGCCGAGAATCGCCGCCATCGCACCGGGCACGTTCACGCCGGTCTCATACATCAGCTCGCCACGACGACGCACCAACGTGAGTGCATCCTCGAGCGGCAGCGCGCCAGCCGCGTGGTAGGCCGAGAACTCGCCGAGCGAGTGGCCAGCGGTGCCTTTGACGCGCGCGGAGATTTTGTCTTTCACAACGGCCCACACGGCCGCGCCATGTGCGAGCAACGCAGGCTGCGCGTTGTGCGTGAGTGTGAGTTCTTCGGCCGGTCCCTCAAAGCACAGCGTGCTGAGGTTGGTGTGCAGCGCGGCATCTGCTCGCGCAAACACATCCTTCGCCGCCGGGAAGGCCTCGACGAGGTCCTTCGCCATTCCCGGCTTCTGTGAGCCCTGCCCCGGGAAGAGGAGGATCATCAGAAGCGCACCACCATCGAGCCCCACGTAAATCCGGCGCCGAACGCAACAAACATCGCCGTCGTGCCTTCCTTGATCACGCCTTGCGCCATCGCTTCGCTGAGTGCAATCGGAATGGACGCGGCCGACGTGTTGCCGTAGCGATCCACATTCACGTAGACCTTCTCCATCGGGATGTTGGCGTGCTTCGCCGTGGCCTCGATGATGCGAATGTTGGCCTGATGCGGAATCAACACATCAATGTCCGTCGCCGACAGCTTGGCGCCGTCGAGTGCGCGATCCGCTGCGTCAGCCATAGAGCGCACCGCGTTCTTGAAGACTTCGCGGCCGGCCATCGTGATAAAGTGCGAGCCCTCGAGAAGAATCTCGGGCGTCATTGGCGAAGCGCCGGCGCCCTTGGGGCGATGCAGCAAATCAGCGAGCGTGCCGTCTGAGCGCATGTACGCGGAGAGCACACCGCGACCCTTGGTCGCCTTCTTCACAATCGTCGCACCGGCACCGTCGCCAAACAGCACGCAGGTGTTGCGATCCTTCCAGTTCACGATGCGGCTGAGCACTTCGCCACCAATCACGAGAATGGTCTCGTAGCTCCCCGTGGCAATCAAGCCTTCGGCGATCTGCACGCCATACAACCAACCGGAGCAGGCCGCGTCAATGTCAAACGCCACAGCACGCGAAGCGCCGAGTGCAGCTTGCACTTCAACGGCCGTCGAGGGCAGCAAACGATCAGGTGATGCGGTGCCGAGAATAATCGCGTCGAGCTCGGCGGCCGTAACTCCAGCCGCGGCCATCGCCTTCTGCGCGGCCTCGGTAGCGAGCGTCGTCAGTGTCTCGCCTTCACCGGCGATGTAGCGCTGGCTGATGCCGGTGCGCTCGCGAATCCACTCGTCTGTTGTATCGATGCCAATCGCAGCGAAGTCGTGATTCGTGAGCACGCGCTTGGGCACCGCATGCGCGGTGGACGTCAACATCGCAAATGGCCGCTTCACGATTGCACCGTCTGCCCGATGTGATTGCTCATGCCCGACTCTACTGCGCGAAGTCCCGCCTTGATGCCGTTCATCAGCGCCTCGGGGTTGGACTTTCCATGGCAGATAATGCTCACGCCCTTCACGCCCAGCAGCGGCGCGCCGCCGGTCTTGGCGTAGTCGAGCGCGCTCACGGAATTGGCAATCTGCTCCTTGGAGACACCGCCCTTCATGAGCATGTCAAACAGCACGCGCGGGACGGCCTCGTAGAACTTGAGCATCACGTTGCCCGTGAATCCATCGCAGACGACAACATCGATCGGCCCGCGATCGCATTCGGCCAGCGGGACGTCACGACCTTCGACGTTGCCGATGAAGTTGAGCCCGCTCGTCAGCAGCAACTGATGTGCTTCCTTCACCGCGGCGTTGCCCTTCTCCGGCTCTTCACCGACGGACAACAAGCCAATCGCGGGATTCGGGCGGCCGAGGATGTCCTTGGCGTACACGTGTCCGAGCTTGGCAAACGTGAGCAGCTCTTGCGCGGAGCAATCGACATTCGCGCCTGAGTCGAGCACGACGACGCCCTGACCCGCGGTGGGAAACACCGTGCCGATGGCGGGGCGCTTCACGCCTTCGTGCAGGCGGAGCACAAACACGGACGCGGCCATCTGCGCACCGGTGTTACCGGCGGAGACGAACGCGTCAGACTTTCCGTCAACCTGCAAACGCAGGCCGATGCTCATCGAGTTGTTGGGCTTGCCACGGATCGCGACTGACGGCTTGTCGGACATCAAGATGACGTCCGGCGCGTCGATTATCTCAAAACGAGCAGCAGCCGCCTGCGCCTCGGGAGAGGCGCCGACTAGCTGCTTCGCGAGTTCATCGCGGATGACCTGTTCCTGCCCGACGAGCTGCAGGATGTGGTCGGTCCCCAGTGCAACGCCTGCCAGGAGGGCGGCGCCGATTGGGGCTTGGGGCGCATGATCGCCCCCCATCGCGTCCAGCGCGATGCGAGCCATACCTAGGCTTCGCGCGCCGCGACCCGCTGTTCACCGGCGTAGAATCCGCACTCCTCGCACACGTGGTGCGGGCGCTTGGAGGCGCCACACTTCGGGCACGCCTGGATATTGATCTTCGGCGCCACCTTGTGGGTGTTGCGCGCGCGCTTCTTTCGCTTGGAGGTACGGCGCTTCGGGACGGCCATCGGTCTGTGCTCTGCGTAGTGAGTGGTACGGTCAGTCTGGCGTCAGCCTTACGCGATTGCCGGTTGGCAAGCGCAAGGTCCAGCATTCAACTCCGCGCCGCACGATGCGCAAAATCCCTTACAGTCGGGACGGCACAACGGTAGCCCGGAGGCGTCAAGCAACCACAGCTCCCGAATGGCAGCGCGAAGATCGAGCGTCATACCCGCATCCGACAGCGTGTACACGTCCGGCTCGTCTGCATTCTCGTCGTCCGCGTCAGCGAAAATCACGTGGGCTTCATTCTGCACCACAAACTCCACCGGCACGAGGCACCGGCGGCATTCTCCTGCGGCAGTTCCGTGGAACGCACCAGAGAAGTAGTACCGCCCAGCACCAGCCCCACTCACGCGACCAGTCACCTTGACCGCAGAAACGGGACGAACGTCGCCCTCCAACCACACCGCATCATCGGAGGCGAGGTCGGCTTCGACCTGTATTGCCCCTTCAGAAAGGGTGCGAACTGGAAACGAAAGCATAGCCAAGTAAAGTACGCCGATTCAGGCCTCCGGTCAAGGAGGTAAATCGGCGTGGGGAAAGGACTTGAGACTTGAGACGGGAGACTTGAGAAAAGGCCGCATCTCAAGTCTCTCGTCTCAAGTCTCACGTCTCAGATCGAATCCGCCTCTGCGAAGAAAAAGCGCGCCTCACGAGTCGCATTCTCATCCGAATCCGAAGCATGGATTGCATTTTTGCCCTTGGACTCGGCGAACAACTTACGCACGGTGCCAGCCGCAGCCTCGGCCGGATCCGTGGCGCCAATGGCCTCACGAAGGGCGTGCACCGCGTTGTCCTTCTGGAGCACAAGGGGCATGCAGGGCGCCGAGCTCATGAAATCCACCAGTTCGCCATAGAACGGGCGGCCGCGGTGCACCGCGTAGAACTCCTCGGCCTGCTTCTTGGACATGTGCACCACGCGCGCGGACTTCAGGACGAATCCCTGGGCCTCGAGGTGGGCGATAATCTTGCCCGCCTTACCGGTGTTGAAAGCGTCCGGCTTGACGATTGAAAACGTGTAGTTGAGGGACATGCTTTGGTTTTAGTAGTAAAGAAAAGTCAAAAACTTTTCACCACAGAGAGCACAGAGAACTGCGGAGTACTTTGGGAACAACGCCCGTGCGTCTGAGTGCAGTGGCAGTTCCCAAAAAAAAGCGGTTGCAGTTCTCTGTGTACTCTGTGCCCTCTGTGGTGAATAGCAGTTACTTGAGTCGCGCCTTAATCAGCTCGACGAAATCCATCGGACGCACCGCGACGCCCATACCGGCCGCCTTGAACGCATCAATCTTCTCGGCCGCGGTTCCAGCTGAGCCAGAGATGATCGCGCCCGCATGGCCCATACGACGGCCTGGCGGTGCGGTCTGGCCCGCGATGAAGCCCACGACCGGCTTCTTCATGTGCTTCTTCACGAACTCCGCCGCTTCCTGCTCATCGGTGCCGCCGATCTCACCCATCATCGCGATGGCCTTGGTGTTCGGATCCTGCTCGAATGCTTCAAGGCAATCGATGAAGTTCGTGCCGTTGATCGGGTCGCCACCGATGCCGACGCATGTGGTCTGGCCGATGCCCGCACGCGTGAGCTGATAAACGACTTCGTACGTGAGCGTGCCCGAGCGCGACACAACACCCACGGGGCCCGGCAAGCAGATGCGGCCTGGGATGATGCCGACCTTGCTCTCGCCCGGCGTGATCAAACCTGGGCAGTTGGGGCCGAGGAGGCGGACACCGCGCTCCTTCACGAAGGGATAAACCTTCGTCATGTCGAGCACCGGCACGCCTTCCGTGATGCACACCACGAGCGAGACGCCTGAGGCGGCCGCTTCCATGATGGCATCCGCAGCGAATGGCGGCGGCACGTAGATCACGGACGTGTTCGCGCCCGTGGCCTTCACTGCATCAGCGACGGTGTTGAAGATCGGCACCGTGCCTTCAAACTTCTGGCCGCCCTTACCCGGCGTGACGCCGGCGACGACCTGCGTGCCGTACTCCATCATCTGCTTAGCATGGAACGAACCGTCGCGGCCCGTGATGCCTTGGATGATGAGCTTGGTGTTCTTGTCAATGAAAATGCTCATCTCACTTCCCTCCCTTGGCGAGCGCGACGGCTTGCTGCACCGCCGTGTCCATGTCGCTCGACGCGGTGAAGCCATTTTCCGTCAGGATCTTCATCGCGATTTCCTCGTTAGTGCCAGTCAAGCGAATCACGATCGGGACCTTGAGCGGATTCGCCTTGGTCGCCGTGACGATGCCGTTGGCGACGTCATCGGTGCGCGTGATGCCGCCGAAGATGTTGAACAGAATCGCCTTCACGTTCTTGTCGGCCGTGATGATGCGCAGCGCGTTCACGACCTTCTCGGGATTCGACGAACCGCCGATGTCCAAGAAGTTTGCGGGCTCACCGCCGTAGTACTTCACCAAGTCCATCGTGGCCATCGCGAGGCCGGCGCCGTTGACGACGCAACCCACATCACCGTCGAGCTTGATGAACGTGAGGTTCGCCTTGCGCGCTTCGACTTCGGACGGCTCTTCGCTGGACTCATCGCGCAAGGCGACGATCTCTGGCTTGCGATCGAGTTCGTTGTCGTCAATCACCATCTTGCCGTCCACCGCGAGCATCTCACCCGTGGGCGTGACGACGAGCGGATTGATTTCAGCCAGCGAGCAACCCGCGGCCATGAAGGCCGCGAACAGCTGCTGCATGATCTTCGCGGCGCCGCGGGCGAGCTTCACGTCTTCGTAGAGGAAGAAGCCCATGCGCATCGCATCGTACGTCGGAAGGCCGTAGCGAACGTCCACGGGCACGTAGAGAATCTTCTCTGGCGTGGTCGCGGCGACTTCTTCGATATCAATGCCGCCCGCAGCAGACACCATGAAGACAGGCTTCTTGGTCGCGCGGTCCACAATGATGCCGACGTAG
>JAYUWY010000540.1:0-2378 GCA_043753285.1 Gemmatimonas sp.
GGTGATGGAAGACATCGCCATGGTCCTCGCGCTGGTACTCTTGCCGCCAATCGCCGCGGCGATGGGCACTGGCACCGAGGCCGCTGCGGCAAGTGGCTCGCTGGTGCGCACGCTGGCACTCACCCTCGGCAGCGTCGCGTTCTTCGTCGTTCTCATGTTCGTCGTGGGACGTCGTCTGTTTCCGTGGCTGCTGATGCGCATCGCCAGTACGGGCTCGCGCGAATTATTCACGCTCGCCGTGATGGCTGCGGCTGTTGGCATCGCGTACGCCGCTGGCGTGCTCTTTGGTGTTTCCTTCGCACTCGGCGCGTTCTTCGCGGGCATGGTGATGCGCGAGTCGGAGTTTGGGCATCGCGCCGCTGATGAATCGCTGCCGTTTCGTGATGCGTTCTCGGTGCTGTTTTTCGTGTCCGTCGGCATGCTCTTCAATCCGGCGCTGCTGTGGCAGGAGCCGCTCAAGATTCTGATGGTGCTCGGCATCATCGTCATCGGAAAGTCACTCGCCGCACTCGGACTTGTTCTGATATTCCGCTACCCCCTGAACACAGCGCTCACCGTTTCGGCCGCGCTCGCGCAGATCGGCGAATTCTCGTTCATCCTCGCGGGCATGGGCGTGAGCCTCGGACTGCTGTCGCTCGAAGGACAGAACCTCATTCTCGCCGGCGCGGTGGTGTCGATCGCGCTGAACCCAATCATCTTCGGCTTGATCGAGCCCGTGCAGACGTGGATTCTCTCGCGCTCGCGGTTGGCGCGCTTCATGACGCGTCGCGCAGACAGACTCGCGGAGCTGCCGCATTCAGTTTCACCGTCCGCTGTGACGGGTCACGTGCTCATCGTCGGCTACGGTCGTGTGGGTCGCCGCATTGGCGAGCAGTTGATGGCGCAGGGCATTCGCATCGTCGTCGCGGAACAGAATCGCGAAATCGTGCAGCGATTGCGCGCCTCTGGTGTTGCTGCCGTGGCCGGCAACGCCACGGACCCCGCCGTGCTGATTCAAGCGCACGTCGTGCGCGCGAATGTCTTGGTGATTGCCACGCCCGATACTGTCGGCGTGAAGGCGATGACGAAGATCGCGCATCAGCTGCGTCCGCAGCTGCCCGTCATCGTGCGCACGCACAGCGATCAAGAGGCCGATGATTTGCGCCGCGAGCCGCACCTTGAGGTGTACATGGGCGAAGCTGAACTGGCGCGCTCGATGACGCGCGCGATTCTCGAGCACGCACCGCCGCCAGTGGAGCTCTAGCGTCGCGTCTGTGGCTGCACGCGCTCTAGAATCGCGGCGCCTGTTGAATCGCTGTAGATGGTTCGACCAGCGACTGACACGCGATGCACGATGCGTCGCTTGGCCCAAAGCCCGCTCGACGCACGAGAGCGTGTGAGATTGGGCATTCTGAACGTCCACTCGCGCAACAACCAGTGACCGGTTGGGAGCGCGCTGTACTCGAGATAGCCACCGAGTCCGTCCACGCGATGATGCGGCGGCACGTTGAGGTACTCGAACTCAATCCTCGACAGCAAGTAGCGATCGTCATCGAGCCAAATCACGCCGGTGACATCCGCGATGCCAGGGCCGGGGCGCCGCGCGGGCTGAAATCGCACACCGAGCTGCCCGGGCGGCGACGAGTCCGCCATCATCAGCGTCAGGCAGTACTGTCTCCCAAAGCGCTCGTCGAGCAACACGTCAGGTGTTGGCGCGTGATAGTACGACGTATCGGACGTGCGCCGCACGAATCCAAATCGGAAAATCGAATCGCGCTGCGCGCGAGTGCCGGGCACGGACCTACCCGATCGGCGAATACTCGAATCACGCAGCGTGATGGCGCCGGCAAGCGTGACTCCGCCCTCGTACTCTACCGCGTCAATTAAGAGCGACGTGTCGCGCTCCGCGAGACTCGCCGCAAGGATTGCCGTGCGCGCTTGCTCGAGCAATGTCCACGCCTGTGCGTCACTGCGTCCCGTACACGCGGACTCCCCCGCCACGCGAACTGAGCTCAGCACAATGGGGCGGTCTTCGATGACGATGCGCGTTGAAACCGTGCGTCCCTGCGCGACGAAGAACGGGCGATGCGTTTGCGGCTGAAATCCCGGACGGAGGACGCGCATGTACACGCTGTCTGCGGTCGGAAGTGTGAGGCGGAATCCTCCCTGCTGATCCGTGAGCAGCCGCTGCACAGCACCGCGCGTCGTTCGCCATTCCACCAGCACTTGCGCCGCAGGAGTTACCGAGTCTGGACGTTGTACTTCACCGACGACGCGCTGTGCAGACAGGGACTCAGCGACACAGCCGAGTAGCAGCGGGACAGCGAGCCGAAGAATGGCGACGCGCATTGGAGAGCTTAAGCCGGACGCTTGGCGCGCGGCAACGCGCCCACTTCGCG
>JAYUWY010000541.1:0-2376 GCA_043753285.1 Gemmatimonas sp.
GCGGAACTGCGCCTCGCGCACCAGCGTCAAATCGTGCGACGCCATCAGCACCGCGGTGCCCGAGGCATTGATGTCGCGCAGCAACTGGAAGATGCCGCGCGTGGAGCGCTCGTCGAGGTTGCCCGTGGGCTCGTCGGCGAGCAGCACCAGCGGATCGTTCACCAGCGCACGAGCGATGGCGACGCGCTGTTGCTCTCCGCCAGACAGTTCGTGCGGCAACGAGAGCGCCTTGCTCGCGAGTCCAACCTGCGTGAGCACGCGAGCGACCTTGGGGCCAATCTGCGCGTGCGGCGTGCCGGTGACTTCGAGCGCGAACGCGACGTTCTGTTCGGCGGTGCGATCGTCGAGCAAACGAAAGTCCTGAAACACCACACCCAGGCGACGACGCAACCGCGGAATCTCGCTGCCAGCAAGCGTCACCGAACTCTTGCCGTCCACGCGTACTTCGCCCTCCGTCGGACGCTCGGCGACGTACACGAGTTTGAGAATAGTGCTCTTACCCGCGCCGCTGGGCCCGGTGAGAAACAGAAACTCACCGCGCCGGACATTAAACGAGATGTCTTCGAGCGCCGGACCACCGCGCGGGTAGTGCTTGGAGACTTTCGTGAATCGAATCATCGACTACTTCAGCGCCTGCTCGAGATCAGCAATGATGTCATCTGCCGATTCGAGTCCAATGCTGAAGCGCAGGAATCCATCGGGGATTCCAATCGCGGCGCGCTGTGCCGACGTCATCTTCGCGTGCGAGGTGTAGCGCGGCTCACTCACGAGCGAGTCCACACCACCGAGCGACGGCGCGTGCGTGACGAGCTTGAGGCGCTTGAGCATACGATCCGCAGACTTACCGCCGCCCTTGAGCTCGAGCGCGAGCATTCCGCCGTAGCCGTCGAGAATTTCCTTGGCCACTTCGTAGTCGGGATGCGACTTGAGCCCCGGGTAGTGCACCTGCACGACTTCTTTGCGCGACTCCGCCCACTCGGCGACTTCCTGCGCGGTTTCGTTGGCGCGCTGCACGCGCACGTCGAGCGTCTTTAGGCCACGTTCCAGCAGCCAGCACGCAAACGGATCTGGCGTCTGGCCCCAGAGCATTTCCTTCTGAAGCACTTCGTCGATGTACGCCTGCGAGCCGAGCACCGCACCCATCAGGATGTCGTGATGGCCGTTGAGATACTTGGTGGCCGAGTGAATGACGACGTCGGCGCCGTGCTCGATGGGCCGAAAGTTGATGGGGCTCGCGAACGTAGAGTCCACGACAAGCGCGATGCCCGAGTTGCGCGTGAGAAACGAGATGGGGCGCAGGTCGAGCACGCGGCAGGTGGGATTCACCGGCGTCTCAAGAAAGATGGCGCGCGTTTCCTTGCGGATGTTCTTGCGCCACACGCGCGGCTCCCACGGATCCACCAACTGCACGTCGATGCCCATGCGCACGAACTCTTCCATGAAGAGTCGGTACGTGCCGCCGTAGATGTATTGCGACGAGAGCAGGTGATCGCCAGGGCGGAGTAGGGCGAGCATCGCGCACGCGGTGGCGGCCATGCCGCTGGAAAGCAGGAGTGATGCTTCCGCGCCTTCGAGCAGCGCCAAACGTTTCTGCACGCGCACCGCGTTGGGCGTGTTGCCGTAGCGCGTGTACATCAGCCCGTCTGCGGTGCCGGGTGTTTGGTGGTGATTGACGCTCTGCACCAGCGGCTCAACAACGGCGTCCCCGTGCGTGTGGGACTCACGCGCGCCGTGGATGGCGAGGGTAGCGAGCGACGGCTTCTTGGACTTGGGCTTCATCGCACTCAGGCGAGGGACGTGGTCAACACAGGCCGATGGTCAACATCCATCTTCACGAGCCTGACAATCTCGGTCACAGTCACACCAGCGAGGTCGCGCACAACGATGCCACCCTTGGGCAGCGTCTCGTCGTACACCGCAGGCGCGAGTTCGTGGCGGCGTGGACCATACACCCACACGAGTTCACCGTCATCGATGAGGCGCATGCGCGCGTCATCGGGACGAATGCGCACCAGCGGACCGCGCTCTACGTCGTCGCGGCGTGTGGCGATGTAGCCCACAATCTGCAACGGCATAAACCCGCGCATTACGCCGCCGCTCCCAATGGAGAGAAGCAGTCTTCGACGCGGCGCAGCAAGCGGCGACGCGCCAAGCTTTCCAACAGTTCGAGGCAGGGACCACTCAGCATGCCCAGTTCATCGGCCGCGGTCGGCGCAAACACTTCGCCGTGCCGCATCACCAACTCCCAGCACTGGCGCTCGAGGTCGGTGACAGCGCCCACGAGTCGCGCTTCTTGATCGGGAAGCTGCACAACCAACGCGAGCTGATGCGTGAGGAGTACGGCTTCAATCGTCTCGAGATGATCTTCGCTGATGC
>JAYUWY010000542.1:0-2372 GCA_043753285.1 Gemmatimonas sp.
GTCTGACCGATCTGATCAGAGTGCGGGCGCCAGCCGTCATCCGTCACGGCGCGCGTCGCACCAACGGCCGCGTTTCCGAAAGCCGCCGCGAGATCTTCCACCAGCTTGAAGTTGGCCGCTTCCTTAAGACCACGACCACCAGAGATGATAACCTTTGCTTCGCCAAGGTCGAGCTTGGCGGTGTTGCCGGCCGCGGTCTCGGTGACCTTCACGCGCGGAGCGCTGGGATCGCCAGAGGCGGCAAGCGTCTCCACCGTGCCGGCCTTGGCCTCAGCCTTGGGCAGGAACGCGCCAGGACGCACGCTGACCACAGCAGGCGTCGCGGTGAGCGTGACGGTCTGGATGACCTTGCCGGTGTAGCCTGGGTGCGTGCACGTGATGCCGTTGGCACCAACGCTCATCGTCGTGACGTCCGACGCGAGCGGCACGCCGAGCTTGGCGGCCACGCGGGGCGCGATGTCCTTACCTGTCGCGCTCGCGGCGCACACGAATCCCGCGTAACCGCTCTTCACTTTGTCCGCGAGCGTGGCGCTTACAATCTCAGGATTGTTGTGCGTGAAGCCCGCGTGCTCAACGACCAACACGACGTCCGCACCGTGCGCACCGAGCTGCGCCGCATGCTTACCAATGCCAGCAGCGCCGAAGAGCACAGCGTGCACCTGACCGCCCTTGGCGTCAGCAATCACACGAGCAGCGGCAACAGCTTCGAGTCCAGCGCGGCGCAACTCACCACCACGCGACTCGGCAAATGCGAGAATGTTAGACATTAGAGTACCTTCGCCTCTTCCTTGAGGAGACGGACGAGCTCAGGCACCGCGTCTGGGCCTTCGCCAATGATCTTGCCCGCAGCGCGCTCGGGCGGCAGCGCCATCGCGTCGAGCGACAAACGCTCGGCTGGCAACTGTGCGGGCTTCGAGTCGAGCTGCTTCTTCTTGGCCGCCATGATGCCCTTCAGCGACGGATAGCGCGGGCGCGCAATACCTTCGTCAATCGTGACGACAGCCGGCAACGCGCACTCAACGAGTTCGTAAGCGCCTTCGAGCTCGCGACGCATCTTCGCGGTGCGACCGTCAAACTCCAACTTGGAGATGGCGGTGATGCACGGCAGTCCGAGCAGTTCTGCCGCGATCGCGCCCACTGCGCCATGCGCAGTATCGATGCTCATGCGGCCGAACATGACGAGATCGTAGCCGCCGTCCTTCAGTTCAGTGGCGAGTGCCGTGGCGACAGCGAACGAATCCACCGGCGCGCCATCGTGCTTTAGCTGCACGGCGCGGTGCGCGCCCATCGACATCGCTTTGCGCAGCGTCTCTTGCACAACGTCACCGCCGAGCGAGATGACCGTCACTTCGCCAGCGTTGAGTTTTTCGGTGATTTGGAGGGCGGCTTCGACGGCGTACCCGTCAAAATCCGACATATCGAATTTGAGCCCTGTTTCGTCTACGGCTTTGCCGGAGGGGGCGATTTTGAAGCGAACGTCCATGTCGGGGACGCGCTTGAGGCAGACAGCGATCTTCACTTGGAGACCTCGTGAGGGATGCGAGAAACTTAATAGACGTGAGACTTGAGACGGGAGACTTGAGAAGCGGCTATCTCACGTCTCAAGTCTCACGTCTCAAGTCACATGAGTGGTGCCAACTCCACCTCAGTCAGCCTGTCCCTGAACCGAATCAGCACCGTCAGTGAGACAACTGCCACCATCAGCCCCGCGACGCCCACCACGGCAGGTCCAAGACCCGTCCAGAGCACATACGCACTCGCTGCTGCGAGAGTCAGTTGGCGCGCCGTCTCCAGCGTGCCAGCCCACTTGGCGCTCTCAAACACGCCGCCCACGCCGGCCAGCGCCACGGCGATGAAGAAGGCCGCGGCCGCGCTCTGAGCCAGCGGCATGGAGTCAGCGCGGCCGAGTAGCACCACCCCGGCGATGAGCGCGAGCGTGAATTGCGAAAACGCGTACCACGCGAGGGGCGCCGGCACTGGTGGGTCGAACTTTTCAAATGTGTCCGCGCTCACTTCGCTGGGGCGCTCAATCTCACCGAGCTCCGGCGGACGCCAGCCGGGTCGTCCAAACACTACGCGCAGCTTGCTGCGCCACGACGCCGCGCGCCACGCGTCCTTCGCGATCTGCACGAACACGTGCACGTTGGCCCACAACGGATTCCAACTGCGCAGCGGCTTCGTGATGCCGTACACGGGCTCTTCCTCCTCCACCTGAAACGACCCAAACCAGCGGTCGAAAACGATGAAGACGCCCGCGTAGTTTTTGTCCTGATACTTGGGATTCACACCGTGGTGCACGCGGTGGTGCGACGGCGTATTGAGGATGTACTCGCCCGCGGGCGTGAGACGTCCCACGGCGCGCGTGTGAATCC
>JAYUWY010000543.1:0-2364 GCA_043753285.1 Gemmatimonas sp.
ATCCACCAAACGAGTTGATTTCTGTCACGCCGGTCACGTTGCGCAGCTGCGGCCGCACGATGCGATCATGCAGCGTGCGCGCATCCATCAAACTCATGCCGGGCGCGTCGAGGTAGTACATGAACATCTCGGAGCTCGCTGACGCGAGCGGCCCAAGCTGCGCGTCAGCAGACGGCGGCAACTGATTGCGCACGGACTGCAGGCGCTCGCCAACGAGCGTGCGCACGCGCTGCAGATCGACGCCATCGTTGAACACAATGGTGACGGCAGAGAAGCCATACTTGCTGATGGAGCGCACGACTTCGACATCGGCCAAACCGCCCATCGCGACTTCAATGGGGAACGTGACCAAGCGCTCCATCTCCACCGGCGAGAGGCCCGGCGCTTCTGTAAGTACCGAGACCTGTGCGTCCGTGAGATCAGGGAAGGCATCCATGCGCACGGTCGCCGCGGCCCAGAGTCCAGCCGCGACCAACACGAGGAGCAGTCCAGCCACGATGCCACGATTCCACACGCCCCAGGCGATGAGGCGATCCACCAACGTCGGTGCGTCGGCGGGTCGCTCGCCGAGGTTCAAATGTTCATCAGGTACGTCGCGCATCAGTGCGAGTCTCCGAGCGACGCCTTCGCGAGTTCTGACTTGAGTGCGAACGCTCCGCGCACCACGATGCGCTCGCCGATGCTCAGACCTTCGGCAATGCGCACTTGGTCGCCGGCGGGACGCATCGAGCCAGTGGGCGCGAGACTCTCCACGCGCACTTCGCGACGCTCAAAGGTGGCTGAGTCGATTTGGACAAACACAATGCGCGCTTCGCCGTCCGTCACGAGTGCCGACGACGGAATGACGACGGCGCGATTGGTTGTCCGTGAGCCAGCAACAGCGAGGCGCACAGAAGCGTACATGCCCGGACGCAGCGTGCGGCGTGGATTCGCCACGTGCAGCACGGCGCGCACGGTGCGCGTCTCAGGGTTCAGTACATCGTGCAAACGCTCCACAGATCCGGTGAATCGAACTCCAGGATACGCGGCGACTTCGATGGTAGCGCGCTGCCCGATGCGCACGAGCGGAATTGACGATTCCGGAATCTCCGCCACAACGTCGAGTTCGGTGAGGTCGGCGACGATGAAGATTGACGCTCCCACCGTGAGCGCGGCGCCGGTAATCGCGTGTGACTCAAGCACCGTGCCCGTCATCGGTGCGCGAATCGGCAACGCATCAAGCGGCTCTTGCGTGGCACGCAACGTCGTGAGATCTGCGTCGGAGAATCCCATCAGCGACAGACGCCGCGCCGCACCGCGCGCCAAGCGGCTCGCGCCAGTGGAGTCCGCGGTGCCCGCCACCTGCACGACACGCCGCTCGGTGAGCAGCAGATCTTCTTGCGCACTCAAGAACGCCACACTGAACACACGCGCGACTACATCACCTTCGTTCACCGCGTCGCCAGCCACCGCATGGAGTCGCTCGAGTCGTCCCTCAACGCGCGACGAGATCACAGCCACACGACGCGGATCCAGCTCCACCGCGCCAGGCGCGACGAGTCCGCCTTCGGTGGCATCTGCATCGTCGGCTACGAGCGCCGTACGAATGTCCGCGGCGCGAATGGCGGCAGCGTTCAGCGTGACGCGTCCGTCGTTCATCGCGAGGTCTTCATGCTCGTCTTCTGGAGCCGGTGCGTTGCCACTGCAGGCAGCCGTCGCAAGCAACAGGGCAGCGCTCAGCACAAGGCGAGCGCGAGAATGCATTGAGTATGCGAAAGTCATGAGTCGAGTCCGAAGAGAGCAGCGCGCGCAGCGGCGGCGGCGGTGATGGCGCGTGCGCGTTCGACTTCTACGCGCAGCAGGGCCCGTTCAAAATCCAGGAGTTCGAGGAGCGTGATTTCCCCGTTGCGATAATGCGCGAGCGCAGCGTCGCGCTCGCCCGACGTCGCGCCACCGAGTGCTCCGTTAAACAGCCGCAGTCGTTCTTGCGCGGCCTCGTCGCGAGCGAGCGCGGCATCAAGCTGCGAAGCGACGTGCTGCTGCACCGCGGCACTGGTGACGGCAGCCGCCATCACGTTCGTGTCGGCGGACTGCTGCAGAGCGGCGAATCCGCGCCGCGCCGTAAACGGAAGCGTAGTGCTCAACCCCAGCACGATGCCCAACGAGTTTCCACCGTTGTCGGGACCAATACGCTGCACTCCAGCGACACCATTCCACTGCCGCCGCTGCTCTGCAACGAGTAGCCGACGCTGCGCTTCAGACCGCGCTTCATCTGCTCGGGCTGCGCGCAATGCGTCGGACCAACCGAGGAGCGAATCGTTGGCCGGTCGCGAGCCGAGCAGCGCACGCCAGCTCTCAGGCTCGGCATCGGCGGCCGCGCGGTCC
>JAYUWY010000544.1:0-4662 GCA_043753285.1 Gemmatimonas sp.
GAGCGAACGCTCGATGATCTGCCCTGTGGCAAACGTGTTGCCCTTGAGCGCGCCATTCGCGTTGGGCACCTGCACGTACACCGTGACTGACTGCGACGCGGGATCAATCGTGGGGCTCACGCGTGCGACGCGACCTTCGATAGCGCGGCCGTCGGCGTTGAATCGCACCGCTTGGCCAGGACGCACGCCGTCAGCGAGTCGCGCCGGCACCGCGGCCGTCAACTCCAGCACATCGGTGCGCACGAGGGTGAACAACTCTGCGCCGCGCAACGCGCGCACGCCGCGCTCAATGACGCGACGTTCAATCACGCCAGACACTGGGGCGACGACGCGCGTGTCGCGCTCAACATTTGCGGCAGCACTCAAACGCGCTTCGGTGGCGGCAAGCCGCGCGGCCGCGCTGATGGACGCTTGCTCTGCGGCGCGGTACTCGCGTTCGGGAATCGCACCGGCCTGAAACAGATCACGCGTCTGCTCAAAATTCCACGTCGCGGTCTTTGCATCGGATTCCGCAGCGGCCTTGTCGGCCTCGGCCGATCGCAACGACGCGACTTGCTCGGTATTCTCGAAGCGCGCGAGCAGTCCGCCGCGCTCCACGCGATCACCTTCGCGCGCGGCGACTTCGAGCACGTCACCCTCGAGTCGCGAGCGAATGATCAGCGTCTCAACGGGCCGCAGACCGCCAGAGATAGCAACGCCGACTTCGATGAGACCCGGAGCGAGCGTGTACAAGTCGGCACCGGAGAGCACAACGGAGCCGCCGGTTGCTGGACGAGCGGTAGCGGCACCACCGGCGGCAGGCGCGCCAGCGGCAGGTGCAGCATCAGGCTTGCCGCAGGCAACAAGCGAAGCAAGCGCGACGGTGCACAACGAGAGGACCAACGAAGAGCGGCGCATCAGCGAGTCGGGCGAGTGGGCACGGTGCTCCCGTCGGGGAGAGGAATGGGCTCGGCGCGTACACGCGCGAGCTCCGCCACCGCGAGATAGAGATCAAAGACGGCGCGCGCATCTGTGGAGCGCGCGGTGAGAAGAGCTAACTGAGCATCAGAGACTTCGAGCTGCGTGCCAACGCCGCGCGCGAAGCGTAGCGAGGCGAGATCAAACGCCTCGGCGGCTTCGCGCACTGTGGTTTCACGCGCGGTCGCGACAGCCTGTGCGCGGACGAGTTCAGCCGTGGCGCGTTCAACGTCAATGCTCGCGGCTTCGCGTACTTGGTGCGCTTGCAGGTCCGCCACACGCGCCTGCGCCTGCGCGAGATCGATCTGGCCTTTTGCGCGAAGACCGTCGAACAGCGGCCAGCTCATCTGAATCGTGAAGTTGCGATCCGGAAACCAACCGTTGTTGTAGCAGGTGGCCGGCAGTGGTTGCGCCGGGCTGCAGACGGAGTTGCTACGTTCGCCAGCGCGAGTGGGAAAACTCGGGTCGGTGGGCAACGCGAGATATCCAAACGTGAAGCCCGCGGTGATGCTCGGCAGCAGATCGGCGCGAGCCACACGGATCGCAGCTTCCCGAGCTCGTGCCGTGAGTTCTGCTGCTTGCACGGCCGGACGTGCCCCCGCGGCGCGCGGTGTTGATGCAGCCACAGCGAGTGCACGCACCTGTGCGGCATCGAGCGTGGTGGTGAGCGCCATGGGCTGCGTGGGAGCGAGATCGAGCAAGCGACGCAGTTCGAGCTCTGCGAGTGTGCGTTCGTTCTCGGCTTGGCGCACCACGGGTTCGAGGTTGGCGCGCTCGACGCGTGCGCGTAGCACTTCGTAGCGCGACGCACGTCCTGCGCGCTCAAGTTGTTCGGATTGCGCGACGCGCTCGTCCGCGAGACCAAGATTGGTGGCTTGAATCTCGGCGATTCGCGCGGTGAACAGCACGTTTAGATATACGCGCTGGATATCCACGGCGAGCATCGCGCGTGTTTCGTCGCGTGTGAACAGCGCAGCCTGCTCGACGCGCGATGCGGCCTGCGCCGCTGCGAGAATGCGTCCGCCCTGAAACACCGCTTGCTGCAGATTCAGGTTGGATGTGTAGACGTAGTTCTGCGCGAAGACGGAGCCGACGATCTGCGCACGCGCATTCTTGAGCACTTGCTGATAGCTGCCGTTGAGACGCAGTTGCGGCAGTCCCGCAGCGCGCGCGGATGTGACTTGTGCATCGGCGATCTCAATTTGTGCATCGGCAATGCGCGATTCGTCCGACGTGCGAAGAACGCGTGTGACGGCATCTGCGAGGGTGAGGCGCAGGGTATCTGCACTCTGCGCGTCGAGCGCGAGCGGGACGATAAAGAGAACGGCGACGACCCCGACTCGGGCCCCGCGAAATGTGAGTGCTGGCATCATCAGGATGTACGCGTTACGGGCGCGCGGCGTTCACGCGCGCCCTACGGTAGCCCGTGCGAAACCGGTCAGCTCTTCTCGGGGTCGAGAAACGAGAGGGTTTTGCGTCGCGTCACGATGCCGCGGAGTGCGGCGAAGACCTGGGGGTCGAGCAACGTGCCGCTACGCTCTTCGAGAAACGCCACGGCATCCGGCGCCGACATCGGCTCGCGCCAGGCACGGCGCGACGTGAGGGCGTCGTAGGTGTCCGACGCGGTCAGAATGCGCCCGCCCAGCGAGATGCTGTCGCCAGAGAGCCCCGCGGGGTAGCCGGTGCCGTCGAAGTGCTCGTGATGATGGCGCACCGGGTCGAGCGCGTGTTGGAGCGGCTTGATAGCCGAGATGATGTCGATGGACATCGTCACGTGGCTCTTCACGTGCTCAAACTCCTCAGCGGTTAGCGCGCCGGGCTTGTTGAGCACCGATTCGCGAATGCCAATCTTGCCCACGTCCATGACGTGCGCGGCATTGCGAATGGCGTCCACTTCATCGTCGGACAGGCCCATCGCAGACGCAATGGACGCCGCGAGATCTGCCACGCGGTCCGAATGGCCGCCCAGGAACGGATCCTTGGCTTCCTGCGCGCGCACGAGCGCCTGCACGGTGTCGATCACCATCGAGTGCAAGTTCTCGCGCTCGCGGCGGAGTTCTTCGGTCTGTGCGGCGACTTCCTCACGAATGAGGCGCTCCACTTTGCGTTGCTCAATCGCGAGGGCGCGCTTGTGCAGTGCGCGCTCGAGCGCCGTGGCGAGATCGCCGAGCTCCACGGGCTTCATCAAGTAATCCATCGCGCCGAGGCCGAGGGCTTCGGTGGCGGTGGGCGCGTCGTTGACGGCCGTAAGCATGATGATGGCGAGATCAGAATCGATCGCGTGCGCGAGTGGCACGAGCTCGAGTCCCGTCATCTCGGGCATGCGAATGTCGGAGAGCATCGCGACGAAGCGCTCGTCATTGAGCGCCGCGACTGCTGCGGGTCCAGACTCTGCAGTAGACACATCGAAGCCGCGCGCGCGCAGGAATCGCGCGAGCGCGGTGCGAATGGCTTCTTCGTCGTCCACGACCAGTACGCGCCGCGACGGCGGTTCGACGATCGCGCGCATCGCGGTTGTGAGACGACCGGGGGTGGAGGCACGGGGTGCGGTCATTCAGTCAGCGGTTAGAGGCAGTGAAGAATGTGTCGCTCGGTGCGCGTGAAAGCCACAGCTACAGAACGCGAGGTGCCACCGTTCAACGACTTTGGATTCGGACTTCGCCGAGTTGCGCCTTGCCAAAGCGCACGGAGAATCGACCAAGTGCCGCCTTGGTGTCTTGTTGCAGTCCTTATAATTACCGTTGAACTGTGCGTGCCCCGTCGATTTCACGCACCGCAGCATCAATATCTGGACCGTGGTCCGTGTACTCGGGCAATCCCTTGGCCCGCTCGCTCACCAAAGCGGCATTGAGCCGCTGTGCAAACTGCGCACGTGCTGCTGTGTCTCCCTGCAGTCCTGCTGCACGCATTGCGAGAACAAGCCCAAGCAAATGCGACGGCTGTCGCGTGAGAATCGTGTCCGCCTGCGCGCGCGCAAGAATGCCATCGCCACTGACGACGCCAATCAACCCGAGATCATAGCGCTGATGCGCGTCGAGCGGCGCGAGTGCCTGGAAACTCTGAATCGCCATCGGTGCAAAGAACTGCACGGAGTCGCTCTTTCCCTCGGTGACGAGCGTCATCATGCGATCAAATAACCGATCAGCCCGCTGCTGCGGTGAGAGCGACGAGATATCCACCGCGCGCGCGCCAGTCGCTGCGGGCGGGGCACTCGGCTCTGCGGTGCGTCCGCCAAAGCGCTGACCAGCGACGAACGCCACGAAGGCGAGCACCGCTGTGGCGGCAATCGCCCACGGCAACATGGTGTTCACGCTGCTGCCGCTGCCTGCGGGCGCTGGTGCCGCTCCGTCGCGCGAGGCGCCACAGCGGTGACAGAACTTGGCGCGCTCACCGAGCGCGACTCCACACTGCGCACAAAAATTGGCCATCTCAAAAAGCTAATCGCGCCAATGGCGACTATAGCCGCGACCCCCGATATTCCTCGGATGCCAACACCCTCCGTTCCCGCCGATCTCTCCGGCGCGACCGCCAAGGACATTCTCGCACTGGCCACGTCGCAAGACGTGCGCTTCCTGCGTTTGCAGTTCACTGACATCCTCGGCATCAACAAGAACGTCGAGGTGCCGGCGTCGCAGTTCACCAAGGCGTTGGCCGGCGACATTCTATTTGACGGCTCGTCGATTGAAGGCTTTGTGCGAGTCGAAG
>JAYUWY010000545.1:0-2349 GCA_043753285.1 Gemmatimonas sp.
CACCGTCACGGAGACTCAAGCGCCGTATGTGCAGGCGGTGGTGCGCGACGCGGCCAACAACATCCTCGCTGGTCGCGTTCTCACGTGGGTTTCGCGCGACACCAGCGTGGCCACGATGTTGGCTGATGGTCAGTTCATTCCGAAGGCGTTCCTCGATGTCGGCAATCGCAACGTGCGCATCGTCGCCTCGATTGGCGCCGTTCGCGATTCCACAGTGATCGCGGTGGCACCGGCCACGGTGCAGTCAGTGACCGTGCTGCCCACCATACCGTTCCTGCGCCAAGGCTGGACGAAAAAGTTGCGCATCCGCGTACTGACGCAGAGCAATTCGCTCATCGACGGACTGCCGGCGACATACACGTCATCCAATGCCTCCGTGGCAAGCATCACTGGTGGTGGCCTGCTCACGGCACCGGCGTTGGCCTCCGGGACGACTGAGGTTGTCGCCACGTATAACGGCTTCGCGGATACCGTCACCGTCACCGTCGACAACTGCGGTGCGGGCCCGGCGGGCACGTTTCCGATTGAGATTCGTGTGATCGGTGTCGGCCTCTCGCCGTCGGTGCAGCAGGCCTTCGATTGCGCCGTTGCGCGTCTCCGTGCCGTGATTCGTGAGCCAATATCTACGGTCGCGTTTGCCGCCGGCGGCTCAGCCGCGGGCTCAGGTTGCTTCAATCAAACCGTGACCGGCTCAACGAGCGGTCTCATCATCTACGTTCGCGTGGATACGATCGACGGACCCGGCTCAGTGCTCGGCCGCGCCGGCCCATGCCTTATTCGCAGCACCTCGCGCTTGCCTGTTGTGGGCTCGATGGAGTTTGACGATGACGATATGGCAAATCTCGAAAGCGCGGGCACGCTCGGCGCCGTCATCATGCACGAGATGCTCCACGTGATTGGTGTTGGCACGACCTGGCGCGATCCGGCTTTGTCGCAGTTGTTCACCGGCGAAACCTCTGATCCTGGCTTCCTCGGTTCTCGCGCGATTCTCGCGTGTCGCACAGAACACGGCGGCACATCGACCTGCGCTACACAGGTGCCCATTGAGAATTGCGTGGGCATTCCAGGGTGCGGCGCCGGCACCATCTATGGTCACTGGCGAGAAAACACGTTCATCACCGAGTTGATGACCGGCTATCTCACCGGCACCAAGCCACCGTTCTCGCGCATGACCATCGAAGCATTGGGAGACCTCGGCTATCCCGTGGATCCCAATCAGTCCAATGAATACGTGCTGCCCAATCCACCGATGATGTCGCTGATGGCACAACCGTTACCGCGCGGAATGAAGCTGCCGGCACCGATTATGCCCACGCACACGATTGACGCCAGCGGTCGTACGCGACGGATCCTGCGGTAATCAACTCCTCTAGCCCGCTTTGACGATGCGCGACTTGCCGCGAACCCTTCTCCTCCGGCTGGTCGCGCTCGTTGCGTTGACCGCCCACCCAGTGATGAGCCAAACACCTACGCAGCGCCCGCAGCCTCCTGTCGCACGGAAGATTCCCACGGAGCAGATGCTCCACGGCGAACGCCTCGTCGACGAGTACTCGTACTTCCGCGATCGCGGGCACGTGGAGACCATCCCGTACCTCGAGCGCGAGAACGCGTACACCGACGCGATGACGGCGCACACCAAGACGCTCGAGACGCAGCTGTACGACGAAATCGTCGCGCGCATCAAGGAAGACGACAACTCCGTGCCGCAGCGCGATGGCGCGTGGTGGTATTTCTCGCGCACGGAGCGCGGTAAGCAGTATCCCATTCACGCGCGCAAGCGCGGCAGCACCGACGGCGCCGAAGAAGTCGTGCTCGATGAAAATGTCGAAGCCGAGGGTCTCGCGTTCTATGAGATTGGCGGCATGGAGGTTTCGCCCGACGGAAACTTCCTCGCCGTGTTGGTGGACACCAACGGCTACGAAGACTTCGCGCTGCGCGTGCGCGATTTGCGTACGGGCCAGTGGCTCCCCGACCGCGTCGAGAAGCTGAGCTGGGGTCTCGCGTGGGCCAATGACAACAAGACGCTCTTCTACGTCACGTTTGACTCCGCCAAGCGCGGCGACAAAGTGTGGCGCCACACGCTCGGCACGCCCAACACGCAGGACGTGATGGTGTGGCACGAGCCGGATGTGGTGTTCCCGGTGAGTCTCTCGCGCTCGCGCAGCAATGAGTGGATTGTGTTTGGCAGCGCGTCGTTTACGCAGTCGGAGTACCACGTGATTCCCACGGCGAATCCGACAGCCGCGCCGCGCGTCATCGCGCCGCGGCGTGCAAATGTGGAGTACGAAGTGGTGCCGGGCGAGAACTACTTCTACATCGTCACCAATGTTGGCGGCGCAAATAACTTCA